>NZ_JAHPYX010000188.1:0-38525 GCF_019058535.1 Candidatus Borrarchaeum sp. | reverse complement strand
TAAAATGTCTGAATATATAACGCTTCCATTTGGTTCCAACGAAACGGTAACAGTAGAAGTACCAAAGAAAAATATCATATTCCATTTGACACCTAATGAAGTTCCAGGCGTCAATGATGGAATTGCGGAAATTAAGAGAGCTATATACAACCCAATTGGGGCACCTCGATTAGACAATATTGTGAAAAAGGGCAAAAAGATCACAATATTAGCTAACGATTACACGCGGATGGAATGCCCTGATCGAGAATTTCTTCTCGTTCTCCATGAAGAATTCAAGAAACTTGGAGTAAATGGTGAAGACGTGACAGTAATCAATGCGTTGGGATCTCATGAACCACATAAGAAAAAAATGCTTCAAAAATACGGAAAAGACCTCTTTGAGACATTCAATATAGTAGATCACTCGGTTGCAGAAGAAGATTTAGTTGATTTAGGAAAAACACCCAGCGGTACTCCCATCAGTATAAACAAGATTGTAATGAATTCAGATGTTAAAATAGGACTTGGTAATATCATACCCCACTTCATTCCTGGTTTTGGGGCAGGATCGAAAATCATACAACCTGGCGTTATGGGAGACGACTCTACTGCTGCAACCCATACGTTAGCCGTACAACATGATGTTCACCATGGTTCTGTCTATGGCGAGGCTGAAAATCCTATTCGTGCCGAAATGGACAGTATGGCTAAAAAAGTAGGCCTAAATTTCATCATAAATTCTGTGCTTAACCATGAAACTGAAATAGTAGGTGTTTTTGCAGGAGATGCGGTAAAGGCTCATCGAGCAGGTATTGATGCCGTAAAGAAGGTGTTCTTTGGAAAAATTCCGGAGAAAGCTGATATTGTTATTGCAAGTGCACATCCTGCAGATTATGACTTATGGCAAGGAACTAAAGGAATGTACGGCGCCACTTTTGCGGCAAAAAAGGGAGGAACTGCTATTGTCACTGCCCCATGGCGCTCAGGAGTATCAAAAGTTCATCGTGACACTATGCTTGAGTTGGTTTGCGAAGATCCCGTATGTATACTTGCACGGGTAGAGGATGGCGAGTTTGATGATAGTGAAGACATTATTGCGCCATCTCTTGCAGCCATGTGGAGTACATACAAAGAACGAGCACAGATAATTCTTGTAACAGATGGTGTTCCAGAAGCGGATATCGAAACATTGGGATTTGGTCATGCAAAAACTCTTGACGAGGCACTAGAACTTGCATTTAAGCAACAAGGAAAAGATGCAAAAGTAGGAATCATCGAGTCAAGTGCTGATATTGTAGCAAAAGTCTTTTAGAATTATATGATCTCCTCTTTTTCCCTCAAATCTCTTAAACAAAAAAAGAAGGAATGTATTAAGAAAAAATTATTCGCTCTGTTCTAAGGCCGTCACTAATTTTACAATACCGTCGAGTATAGCCTCGGGCTTTGGTGGGCATCCAGGAATGTATGCTGAAACGGGCATTGCTTTATCAGCGCCGCCAAGGACATTGTAACCCTCTTCAAATACGCCACCGGATAATGCACATGCACCTACTGCTACGACGAATTTTGGATCGGGTGTCTGTTCGTAGATTCTTTTCATTCGATCTCGTGTTTGATTTGTGATGGGACCTGTAAAAACGATTACATCAGCATGTCTCGGACTGCCTTGCAGTAAAACGCCGAATCTTTCAACATCCCACTTCGGAATAAGAACAGCTAATACTTCTATGTCACAACCATTGCATCCACCGGTGTTTAAATGAAGAATCCACGGTGATCTTACGCGAGCCCATTTTACAATCTTCTTTAATACCATTTGTTTTTGCCTCCACTGTTTTCTATGCCCTTATCTTCCCCGGGAAGAGTACCATGATAGTAAACGCTATTATGAGAATGTAGGCTACTGGAAGAACTGCCGCTAAATTGCCAGCGATGAGACCTACATTGAAAGCGGCAGTCGCTAGTATAAATGCTACAATGTCAAAAATGAGGAAGAATACTGCATATTCAAATATGTGTACAAAAAATTGTCCCTGTTCACAGGGCAAGTCTTCTCCGCACGCATATGGTTTGTTTCTGTCAACGCTATCGCGAGCTGCTGGTGCTATTGACCGCGAAAAAGCGACAATGATAAAGACTATGATGAGCGATATTATAAATAACACAGGAACTGAAAACAATATATTCTGCAATGCAACATCACCTTATCTAACATATATCAATTATCAAATTGCTTTTTTCAAAACCTGCAAGCTCGTATTCTTCAGTCATTACGACTGCATCGAACTTACACGATTCTTCACATTGTGCACAAAAGAGACAGAGTGCTAAGTCAAAGATAGGACGTTTACCAGTCTTTGTTACTTCTTTACTACATTCGACCATTGTAATTGCTCCACTAGGGCAGTCACGTGCACAAAGACCGCAACCAGTGCATTTTTCAATGTCAAACTTTTGTTTGCCTCGAAAGCCTTTTGGCATAAACACTTGATCCTTTTCAAAAGGGTATAAGATTGTACATGCCTTTTTTGTAACATGACGAAGAACTTCTCCAGCCATTGCCATTCTTTATTCACCATCCTTTAACTTTAGAACCACAGATAAAGTGGCCCGATCAATAAAACTAGGAGCGCAGAGAGCAACGCAAGTGGCAAGAAAATGCGCCAACTGATGTTCACCATCTGGTCGATTCTCACTCTTGCGAATATAGCTCTAATGAATGCAATCACCAGTACAAATACCACCGTTTTGATTATAAAGTATATCGTTTGAAGCAATCCCACAATCCATGGAGTAATAACTCCTAGGGATCCTGCTGCTGGAATCGGGCCGCTAGGTCCGCCAAGGAATAACGCCGCAGC
Source organism: Candidatus Borrarchaeum sp. (assembly GCF_019058535.1). Classification (NCBI taxonomy): domain Archaea; kingdom Promethearchaeati; phylum Candidatus Borrarchaeota; class Candidatus Borrarchaeia; order Candidatus Borrarchaeales; family Candidatus Borrarchaeaceae; genus Candidatus Borrarchaeum; species Candidatus Borrarchaeum sp. The sequence goes on along the minus strand of NZ_JAHPYX010000188.1, from coordinate 35,682 downwards.
TAGGCCTGCGAGAAATACCACCTCTAACTGTACGCTGAAGACGAACATTCCGTACTTTTTTCCAGAGAACTCTGTATACCAGCCTGCCACAATCTCGGTCTCGGCTTCTGGGATATCAAAAGGCACCTTTTCTAACTCAGCGATTGAACATGCAATAAAAATTCCAAAAGCTATGGCTGCAGGTCCAAATATAGCCCAATGTGTAAATCCTAGAAGAAAGTCACCGGCAACGTACCCAGCTGATTGAACAGCTACGATTTCTGAGATTGTGAGTGATTGTGCCAATATTGCGGGTGTAATAGCGGCAACAAGAATAGGTATTTCATACCCTAATAACTGAATTGCTGATCGTTCTGTTCCTACTAGACTGAAGCGATTTGTTGAGAACCATCCTGCCAGAAGCTTGATTATTACAAATGCTGTCATAAGAAAGAGAACAAAGATAAGGTCACCAGTAAAACTAGCTATACCACTGAATTGATAGATTGGTAAGAAGAAGAGCGAAGTAATTATTACTGCCAACGCAAGGATCGGCGTCGCAGTAAACATCTTTCTATCAACGCCTTCTGGAACAATATCCTCTTTTGCCAAGAGTTTAATGAAATCTGCGAGGGGTTGAAGTATACCTCTCCAACCTGTATACAACGGTCCAATGCGGTTTTGTAATTTTGCGAAGAATTTCCTGTCAATCCATGCATATGTCAGACTGAGCGATCCCAAGAAGAACAAGCCAGGAAAAATGAAGATTTGCACTAAACTTATGATGATTTCTACGATCGTTACCACAGTTATACCTCCTGAGGCTTAGATTCATCACTTAAAAAATGTCGTTGAATACGAACTATAATACTAAATTGTTTTGACAATAAGAGCGCATTACAATGTTCGACTTATTAAAAGTTTCCATCTTTTGCTCTAAAATTTGTGTAATTGATGTTCCGGAAAAGAATTATAATGAACGATCATTATAATTAAATCTAAAACCGTGTCATGTCAGTGGCATATTTTGTGAGTGATCTACCAAAATTAAAAATTTTAGTCATAATGGAAAAATATCAAAAAAATAAAAAATAATGAATTGTGTAAATTTCTAGATGACTTGAGACGGATTTAATCGTAATTCAGTGAGTGTAGTGTTAATTCTGCGTTTACTATTTTTATCAACGAGTACGACACGATCAGTGCATGAGAAACAAGGATCTATGCCCGCCAAGACAATTGGAATATCTGCAACGTATCCACCTTTTAACCTTTCACATACAGAGGGGATGTTTCCTAATGTTGGGGCTCTAACTTTCCAACGTTCGGGTTTGTCCGTTCCATTTGACTTGAGATAATGGATATCTTCGCCTCTTGGGGCCTCAACTCGAATCACTGTTTCACCTGGAGGTACCTTTCTCTTGGCTTTTGTACGGATTTCACCGCTAGGCATATTGTCGAGCATGTATCGGCACATCTTTATAGATTCGAAAACTTCTAAGACACGCACTATTACCTGCCCAAGTGTATCTCCACCATCATAAGTAATTACTTTGAACGGTATTTCGGGGTAAGCTGCATGTGGATCGTCTTTTCTTACATCAATGGGTACCCCACAACATCGTGCGTTAGGACCCACTGCACACAATTCAATCGCTTGTTCTTTTGTAATCTTTCCAACACCTGCTACTCTAGCGGCAATCGTTTTTTCCTTCAATACAACGTCTGTGTAGTATTTCAGTCGCTCTTCCATAGCGTCTAGGCCTTTATAAGCTCTTTCTTTAATTTCTGGTGTCATATCCCTACGAACGCCACCGATAGTGTTGATCGCATAGTTGACTCTATTGCCACTGATTTGTTCTAGCATATCCATGACATGTTCGCGATCTCTCCAAGTATAGTAGAACAGTGTATCGAAACCGATTTCATGAGCAGCAACACCGACCCAAAGCAAGTGGCTGTGGATTCTCTCAAGCTCAAACACGTACGTCCTGATCCAATTACCTCTATCTGGGATCTCTAAACCAAGCAATGTTTCCACTGCAATGCAGTAGGCGGTCGTATGAGAATGACTACAGATCCCGCAGATACGCTCAGCGAGATAGATGTTTTGGGTATAATTCCTAGACTCTCCTAGTTTCTCAATGCCCCTATGAATATAACCAATCCTCGGTTTGACATCGATGACCCTTTCCCCGTCAACTTCAAACAGGAAATGCTCGGGTTCTTTCAATGCAGGATGCTGCGGACCGACGGGAATATGGAAGCGCTCGCCTTCGGTTGAATCTTTTTCTGTCACATAAATTCCTCCAAAATTACCTTAAATCAAGAGATGAAAAACACAATTGTTATCCATAAGAAAAAGTAAATCTTTTAATACTTTCTATTTCTACACGAAGATATAACTCTTAGAACCAAACTGATTTTCTCGTTATAAGGGAATGGCTTATGTCAAGGGATCGTGATGAAAAAGACGCTGGCAGAGACTTTGCTAGAGGACTTATGATTGCTAGTGGTCTACCTGTGATGGTGATTCTGGGAGTCATCGTTGGATATTATATCGGACGAGACTATGGACCTATGTCTGCAGGATTAGGTGCACTTGCTGGTGGAATGCTAGGTTTAATTTGGACTGCAATTGAAGCAATACGTTGGAATCCTTCAGATAAAAAGAAAAAAAAATGAGCGAACATTCTCATTTTAAATAAGAGCTAGGGATGATTTGCGCACATTTTTGTTGTCTTCAGTTCAGGCAAAAAAAGATTTTTTTTAAAAATGGGGATAGGGGATGTGAATCACTAGACGAACTTCGAAGAAACTGAGATTATTCAATCGTCGTCTTGAGATCCACTTTAGATGTTACCAATCAACATTATAGCAATAACCAGACCGTAGATTGCGATAGCCTCGATGAACACAACGAAAATCATAGTACGACCGAATACTTCTGGTTTTTCAACGATAGCACCAATAGCGGAAGCACTGACAATACCCATGCCTATACCTGCGCCACAACCAGCAACACCTATTGCTAGACCAGCGCCAATCGCGTATCCAACTTCTTTTGGAGTACCGCCGGTAAGACCTGTGGTAGCCTCTTGCATTGGGACAACAGCTTGTGTAACTGTTACAAGTGTTAGGACTACAATCAGTGCAGCGAGTCCGAACAATGTCAATTGTAATGCTCTAAGTCTATTCATTTTTCCTTCAACCTCCAATTTTTCATTTAAATGGTAGGCGCTTGGTTTTGAATGCGCCTTTAATGATAATATATTAGCAGTTTTTGGATCTTGAGTGGATCAATCTCTTCTAATTTTCCAGTTAGAAGAGTTTTCAAATCATGTAACTCAAAAAATTTGAGTGTAAGAAAACTATAGATAATGCTTATCTGAAAAGGATAATCCGAAAGTTTCAGTTTGCATTTTCGCAAGTGCGCTTGCTGAAGATGCGCTTCTAAATCCATGAGAATATTTGGAACTATGCCTTTTTCACGGGTTTCTTCAAGGAGAGCCCCGTAATAAGGGGAATGGGAGAAAATCTGAAGAGCATCCTCCATGCTTGTTGCATTTGCGGCACTTTTAAGTTCTTCGTTTATTCTGTAGGCCACAGGAAGATAAAAGTCTTCTGGGTTCAATCCTAAAGAAATAGCACGTAAAGCAATAATTATATTGTTAAAGTCAACGTCTTCTCCTATTAAGCCTTTAAGTAGGAACTTCTCACGTGCCCCAAATGTTTTCCCAGCCTTCCAATTATTAGTGATTTTCCATAGGTTCGTATAGACATTCCGATCAATCGTAGATTCCAGAATAAATATTTCGTTCGAAGTTTCATATCGAGGAAACGCAGCTTCCAAAGCCTCACGAAGTCCAATATCAGAAATTCTTGCTATTGCTTCTTTTACAGCACCAGTTTCAACCATATTCAAATAATAGGCAGTGCCAAGTTTCCCTACAGGCACTATATTTCTCAAGATGTCCTCTAAGGGGAGTTTTGCATGAAGTCCTCTCATAACACATTTTAAATTACTCGCGTCATATTTTTTCAAAAAGGCATAAAAAAATTTGGCCTCCTCTCCCTTAATGGCTCTGCTGATACTGGAATAAAGTTCAATGAAATGTCTTCGTAAAGCTAACTCGATAGTATCTGGGGTAAAGTCTAATCCCTCAAAGTATTTACCGTAATAAGTGGAAAGAAATATATTCTGGACTTCAGCTAGGGAAGTGGAGTCTAGAATACGGTATGCTGTCTCTTTTGGAAGCATATATGAGAGTAATGCTCTGATCCTCGGATTAAGATAGAGATACACCCAGCTTGGCATGTTTATGTTCACCATGTTTATTTTCAAATAATTTGCTAAGCAATAGTTCTAGAGATTGGCGTTGTGAATTGTCTTTCAATTGTAGTTGGCACAAAGCTTTTTCCAGTTCCGCTATAGAACTTTGAAAACCATTCTACCCAGTGTAGACGGAGAGTATGGACAAAAGCAAGAAGTCCTTCAAGTAACCCGACCAAAATTGTGTTTAGTAGAATGCCAACTATCCACAGACTCGACACACCGACAGAAAGCCCAATGTCGATAAAGGGTTCTAAGATTAAAACTGAGAGTACTGCATGTACTGCATTGAGAGCAAGTATACGCCCATAACTGATGGTATTTGACAGGAGTGCTAAAGCGTATTCTAGTCCTTCCATTGCGCCTTCGCCACCATGCATCATTAGAAGACCAAGCATCATAATTGTTAGTGGTACTATTGCAAGTATTCCTAACTGCGTTGGATTTCCCATTAGAGCATTGATATTAATCGAGAATCTTGTGATATAACCTTCTGCGTTTCTTGGCATCGCATTATAGACTATCCATAATGCACCCCAATAAAGCCATATTAACATTAAAGGAACTGTGATGGCTTCAATGAGATGTCCTCTTTTTAAAGCTAATATAAAGCGGATGACCAAGCCTAGCGTAATCTGAAGCGCGCCAACAACAAATGATAGTACCAAAAGTGTCATTAAGGGAGCAAGTTGAAAGGCAAGCAAATTTACCGTTCCGGACCCTTCCATTGGACTGAACCAGAATACAGGATTGATTTCCTGAAGAATATGTCCTAATGGAGTTGCTGGATGTGCAGGATGATATACACTACCAAAGTGGTCTCCAAACACTGATCCAAATACGAAACCAAAGAATACTGACGAGATGCCACACAATAACATCAGTTCAGAACCTTTGATGAAATAATCTACGAACTCGTTTACTGAGATCCTTCTTCGTTTTGCAACTAATGCTAAGGCGCTTAAAAACGCTAATACAGCCCCGTGACCGACGTCTGCAAACATGAGACCAAAAATCAATGGAAAAGTTATGAACATAAACAAAGTTGGATCCAGTTCATGATGAAGCGGTGTACCATAACCAGTCACTAGACTCATAAGAGGTCCAAAGAATTTTTTATGTTCAAGATTTGTCGGAGTTTCTTCTTTCTTCAATTTAGATTCTTGAAATTCAAATTCACTAGTGTTGTTTGTGTGCTCAGAGACTATTTTTTCAACTTTCTTACGTTGCGATTTGGATAGCCATCCAAACATCACAGTAGTGCCATAAGGTGTTCGTATAAATAATGTGGAGACATCAAGTCCGTTTTTTTCTACTGTTAATTGTTCTTCAGCAGCCAATAATTGCAATCCATATTGTTCATTGATTTCAGTCAATTGTTTCTCGCATTCTTCTTTTTCTCTCTTGAGTACTTCTGGATCAAGAGATTGCAATGATAATTCACTGCCAGCAGCAATGATATCGCTAAGATTTAGTTCCCTAAATCCATAAACGCGAAGAATTCGTTTAATAGCATCTGAATGCTTATTCATCGTATAAATTACTACAACGCTTTCATATTCATCTAACTGATATGAATCAATGAAGCAAATGTTTTCAGTAACTTCAAGTATTTTCCATTCAATTTCTGGTGCATCTTCGTTTTCAACAGTTCCAATAAGGGTACTGAAGTAATCACCTTCCTGAGAAAGTTCAGTTGGTGAAATTCCACCAAGATGTTCTGCGAGACCAATAATCTTTACCAGTTTATCTAATTTCTCAAAGCGAGATAATGTTGTAGACTCAGTTTTCTCAAGAACATTTTTAGTGAATTCAAAAACATTCTCAAGTGAAGATACATCAATCTCTACCTTCTTCTTAGGAAATTCCTCTCTATCGAGGTCTAGTATCATTATAAGCTTAGAAAGTCTGTTAAGATAGTCGTTGATTCTGTCTTTTTGTTCCCTTTCCTCTGTCGTTGCTGCATAAACTTTATGCTCAACATCAACGAACTCCATACAGCAGAACTCTTGCAGTGCGTTGGTTACATTTCGAGAATACTTGTTTGATACAGTTATTTTCGCAATATGCATCTTACTCGGAAAAAACATCGATTCTCACCGTATTTTCCTTTTTGTTTTTTCTTGTTATTTTGAATTTTGAAATATTCTAATTTGTTAATTACAGTAAGCTAGTGAAGTAAAGATACAGTGTTTAAAAAAGTATTGCTTCCCCCTACTAAGTCTAAAATCACCTTATACAGCTTAGGGGAGATTGTTACCATTGTTATTCCAACCGTTGGGAATTGATTTTAAAATCTAAAATAGTATTGATAGCAAATATTTCAAAACGCTGAAGGAATCATCAAAGCTCATATAAATATTTTTAGGTTTTCTAGATCTGTTTTTTATGATAATGCAAGCCTTTCCCTTTAGTGATGACATCTAAATAGAAGTATCATCTAGTTTTGTTGTATTAATATTGATTTAAGCGAACCAAAAAGGTTATGCCATGGATTTAAGGCAATTTAAAAAAGAAATAAAGAAGTAAAAAGGAAAGCGATGCTAGAGACCTAAAATCGCTTGAATATAACTGTCTGAAGAGATTGCCGCGCCAGCAGCTCCTTGTGCCCATGTTATGATCAATCCTGGAAACAGGCCAATTAGGATGATTCCTATCGTGAGAAGAACGAGAGGCACTAACATGGAAGATGCTTTCTCTTTTGCCATTAGGATTTCACCTTCAGGCGTTGCGAAAACAATGATATGAAGCAATCTGAGATAATATGCAACAGAGAACGCGCTATTCAGAAGAGTAAGTGCTGCAATGATTGGCTGGTTTGCAACGATCGTGGCCCAGATTATAATGAATTTTGAATAGAAGCCACTCAGCGGAGGTACTCCTATCATAGCAAGAATACCTATAGCGAAACAGAATGTTGTAACTTTCATTTTGCGACCGATTCCTCTCATTCCACTCAGGCTTCTTGTACCTGCTGCATGAATGTATACACCAGCAGCTAAAAAGAGAAGCCCTTTCATCATGCTGTGATTTAATACATGGAATAATGCGCCTGTTACACCGAGAGTCTGTGTTTCAGTACCAACAGGAAGCATACCCACAGCCATCCCTACTAAAATATATCCAATGTTGACTATACTTGAGTAGGCTAACAGTCGCTTTATATCATCCTGAAGCAGGGCCATTAGATTACCTACAGTCATAGTAAGAACTGCAAAAACAGCAACAATAACCCCATAATTTATGAAAATTGTGGGTTCAAAGAAAAGTAACAGGAGTCGTAGGATTGCATATATACCGGTTTTAATTACGACACCACTTAACAGCGCAGAAATACCAGTTGGAGCAGCAGGATGTGCGTCTGGTAACCATGTATGAAGTGGGACAATGGATGCTTTAACACCAAACCCTACGATCAGTAGTGAAATGATAATGTACAGCATAGGTGTTGGTGATGCAGTTCTAAGAGCACTTGCCATTACTGCAAGGTTCAAAGTGCCAGTTAGTCCATACAATAAAGACATTGTAAAGAGGACCAAAGTGGATCCAAATGCGCTCATAAGTAAGTATTTCATACCTGCTTCAACAGCTTCCCATTTGTCCTTACGAAAGGCGACTAGTACATACGAAGAAATAGCCATTGTCTCCCAGAACACAAACAGCGTGAAAAAGTCACCTGCCATGACTATACCATTCATGCCAAAAAGAATGGTTAGTAGTAATGCATAGAATTTGTCAAGACCAGAATCCTCTTTCATATAGCTGATTGAGTAGATAGCTACAAGAAATGCTAAACTAGTAAACACTAGCATCATAAACCAGCTAAGCATATCTATTTCTAAGCAAGTGCCTAATGGTGGCGTAAATGTAGAGTAATAAACGACTATCGTACCATAGGTATTAACTAAAGGTAGAATATAGATAAACAACGAACCAAGCGTGAGAAAGATAAATATGGTAGTTATTACTCCATAGGCGTACTTTCCAGCATCCGATTCTTTAGCAAAAAGGGATACAATCAATATTAGTAAAGCACCAATTATTGGGATATACAGCGGATCTAAAGCTGTGAGTTGCTCAATTGTTAGAGGCCATGAAAGGGAGATTGCATGCATTTTGATTCCTCCTTTTGATAAAACTTATCCTCCTACTCCTAACCCAGCAACTGCTGGTAAGATGAATTGTAGTACGAGATTTGGAAAGATTCCAAAAATTACCGCAAAGAAAGCTAAGATAGCCATTGGAACAAGCATAATGGCTGGGGCTTCTTTGACGTCCTCTAGTCCTGGTTTTATATCTCCAAAGAACACTCGTTTGACAAACCATAAGATGTAACCCGCTGTCAATGCACTGCCAATGACTCCCAGAGTAGCCAGTAAGTAATTGCCAGCAGAGAAACTACCTGCAAAGATTAGCCACTCAGCGGCGAAACCAATCAAGGGAGGCGTACCTGCGATGGAAAGTCCTGCAATCAAAGTAATAGTCGCAGTAATTGGCATTTTCGCACCAAGTCCTCCTAGTTCATCAATGTTTCTTCCAGTTGTATGTCCGACTGTTATCATCAGACAACCGGCGACCATAAAGAGAAGCCCTTTGCACAGGGCGTGGTTAACGATATGAAACATTGATCCAGCGATTCCGAGTGACGTTGCCGATGCGAGACCGAGGAAAAGATAGCCCATCTGTGAAATAGAACTGTATGCGAATAATCTTTTTGTATCTTTCTGCACAAGAGCCATGATTCCGCCCCAGTAAATAGTAACAACAGCTAGGGTAGAGAGCACGAAAGTATATGTTGCGATAGTGGTTCCAAAATAGGTGTTCAAAATTCTTGCTATAGCATAGCCTCCTGTCTCGATCATGACCCCACTTAGCAGTACACTGATAGGTGTTGGTGCTTCTGCATGTGCGTCGGGTAACCATGTGTGAACAGGGAAGAGTGCTAATTTTACACCGAAGCCTATCATATAAAGTATTACAATGATATTTATGGCAAGTTGAGGTATACCCGTTAAGGTCATATTAAGTAGATCAAAACTGCCTGTATATATCCACGTAGCACCAATGGCGAACAAGAGACACATTGCACCAAGATGAGTAAATATGAAGTATTTGAACCCTATTCCAACGGCGCCTTCACCATGTTTGCCACCCCACTTCGCGATCATTATCCAGCTGGGTATAAGCATTAATTCCCAGAAGACATAGAATATAATCAAGTTGGTGGCAAGAACGACGCCTATCATCCCGGCCATGTAAAGAAGATAAAGGCTAAAGTAACTTCCAAGATTAGACTCTTTCTCCATATAACCCACACTATATAGTGCTGTAAATGTGGAAAGTCCTAATATTATAGCCGCAATAGGTGCACTTAGCCCATCTGCATAAAGTTGAAACACAAAATTAAATGGGTCTCCAGCGAGCACAAAGGATACGTCACTATAAGAACCATTGCTTAAAACAACTGGGAGTACATTAGCGAAAAACATTAGACTCGATAAGAGTGCGAATACAAAGCACGACCATGCTGCGGCTTTTCCGCCAGCTTTTCCGGCGGCGAGGGTTACAATGGATCCTACAACTAAGATTAGCAAGGTTAAGAGTAGATTAAGATTTCCAGGTATTGGTAGTATTTGCATTTTTGTGTCTCCTCCTAAATAAAGATTAGCAGAACCGCTATTAGTAGCAGTCCTCCTACGATATAGATCATATTGATGCTAAACACTCCTGTTTGGACCTTCCGGACTCCCTGACTTAGACCCATGCCTCCACGTAATATCCCGAAGTTGAATCGGTCGATAATTGCTTGGTCGATCCAGCGATAAATTCCTCCGCATACTCTGATTACACCGTAGACGAATACTTTGTAATAGAGAGCATTGATATACCATCGATTGGTCAGGAAAGAATGTACACTCGCTAGCGCCCCTGAATTTCTAATCATCTCTGTGGCAGAATACTTCTGTTTAATGTAGATGTAGTAACTGGGGATCAGTCCCAGAAAGATCATTATCAATGAGATGGAGGACACCACTACATCGATTTCTACGATGCGAATGGGGAGTACCCCTGGTGTTACCATATGTTCGGGTTCTAAAATGGGTGAGAACCAGACGTGCAACCAGCCTTCGAAGTTAAACAGCCCGGCGACACTGACGATCAGTGTTAAACCCGCCAAGATTGCCAGCGGCACCCACATGACGGCTGGTGCTTCATGGATCTGCTGCCCTTCCTGTTCCCGTTTTAAGATATAGTCGGATTTCGGATAGTAGAAGGTCATGCCCATCATCCGGATGGTGTAGAAGGCGGTCATGGTGGCGGTTATAGCTGCTAAGGCAAACAGGGCGTATTCTCCATTGTTAAAGGTCGCCACGAAGATGAGGTCCTTGCTCCAGAACCCAGAAAACCCTGGGAAACCTGCAAGGGCCAAGGCGCCTACCCACATCACTTTGTGGGTGATCGGCATGTACTCCTTCAGTCCGCCCATCTCATCCAGATATTTGGTTTCGGTGGCGTGCAGGATGGCGCCGGCTGACAGAAAGAGCAGGGCTTTGAACAGGGCATGTGATATCAGATGGAAGGTGCCGGCCACATAGCCTACCGCTGATTCAATCGCAAGCCCGCCCATCCCTAAACCTAACATCATGTAACCGATCTGACTTATTGTGGAATAGGCGAGCACTTTCTTGATTTCACGTGCCACTAAGGCCATAGTTGCGGCTAGAAAGGCGGTAAATCCGCCGATCCACCCCACGGTGACAAAGAAAGTGGTCACTTCCGTGTAGCCTTCAACCCAGAGGGCATGATGGAACATTGGAAGTACCCGTGCTACAAGGTAGACACCTGCTTTGACCAGTGTGGCGGCATGGATCAATGCAGAAACGGTGGTCGGACCCGCCATTGCCTCTGGTAACCATACATGTAATGGGAATTGAGCCGATTTACCGATGGGGCCAAAGAAGAGCAAAATTGCAACGATTGTGAGTAACCCCGCCCTTGAAAGTTCTCCAATCCATCCAGAGTGTTCGACGAGCTCCAGATAGTTGAGAGTACCTGCATATATGTAAATAATTAGAATTGCGGAGAGAAGTGCCACGTCGCCTATACGTGTAGTAACAAATGCTTTCATCCCGCAATGAGCATTGTAATCTCCTTCGGATCTCCTTAGCATTGGGTATGGTTCATCAATCATATTTGCCTTCTTGTGCCAAAACCCAATTAATCCATAAGAACAAGTACCGATAACTTCCCAACCAAGAAACATTTGCAAGAAATTGTCAGACATTACAAGAAGTATCATTCCGCCAATGAAAAGCTGCATGAAGAACCAATAGCGTGTACGATCGGGGTCATGTGACATATAGCCAAGACTGTAAATCATTATAAGAGCGCTTATGCATGCTGAAACATTTGCCACAAATACGGAAAGAGGATCTACCAGGACTCCTGCATTGAGATTGGCAAACGGAAGCCAAGGTACTATCCAATCAAAGGGGACATATTCGGGTGCTCCAGTTGTATTTAGTTTGAGGGGATCATAATTTACAATAGTTCCTGTTAGAATGTCAGGAATCATAGATATTGCAAACCCAGCAGCAACTAAAGAAAAGAAGACTGCCATATAGTCTCGTACTTTTTCGTTAACTTTGGCAAAGCCAGGGGTGGCAACCGCGCCGATCATTGGAATTACCCAACAAAGCCATGGTGCATACGGAAGCATTTAGACTCCTCCTATTAGGTTAGATAATATTTCAGATACTGGATAAATCAGTTCCAGAACAAATGAAGGAAAAATCCCAAGGACTACTACTGAAATAGCAATTATTAGCATTGGAACAATCATCAGGGTTGGAGACTCGTGAACGTCCTCAAATTTTCTTGGAATCCCTTCATCAGGGATTTCAATCCCTTTTATATATCGGTCATACATAATATCTAATTCCTTAGAATCTGGACCAAAGAACATCCTCTTCATAGTCCAAAGGTAATAACCCGCTGTAAGGGCAGTAGAACATACACCAAGTACGGCAATAATTGTGAATCCTGCTTGAAAAGTCCCAGCAAAGATCAAAAATTCACTAGGGAACGTAGCCAATGGTGGCGTTCCTGCAATTGCCAATGCACCGATTAGTGCAACTGTTGCAGTAATTGGCATTTTTCGTGCGACCCCACCCAACTTAGGAATATATTTTGTGCCAGCTGAATGCACCAAGCTACCAGCACAGTAGAGGAGAACACCTTTAGCTAATCCATGCGTTAGCATATGAAATAGTCCTCCAGCTATGCCTACTGTGGTTCCAGTACTTAAGCCCAACAAAATATATCCTACTTGATTTACAGAGCTGTACGCTAGAACCCTTTTGAAATCTACTTGGACTAATGCCATCCCAGCGCCCCACCACATCGTAATAAGTGCAAGTACTGCAAGAATGAAGGATGCATCCAATACAACCTGTGGGAAGAAGAAATATGTTATTCTAACCAATCCATATGCACCGGTCTTAATCATTACCGCTGAGAGTAATGCATGGATCGGTACTGGTGCTTCTCCATGAAAGTCAGGCAGCCATGAGTGCACCGGAAACATTCCCATTTTTATTCCAAATCCCGTAGAAATTATTAAAGCAATCGTTCTAATTAAATTAACGTTTTGATGATAAATAGGCAATTTCGCTGGAATATCATAAATCCCAAATGAATTAGTAAGACTGTAACACCACACAATTCCAGCTAACAAACATAATGCCCCTGACACAACGTAAAGAATATATTTCATGGCAATAGTTTTCGCTTTTTTTGTCCCCCATCCGCTAACGAGGAAATAAGCTGGGATGTTCATTCCTTCAAAAAAGACATAGAATTGGATTAAATTAGTTGCAAGGGTGACTCCTAACATTCCAGTAGCAAATAGAAGTAAGAGGAAATAATACAATTCAAAATCATGTTTGTGGCTGATATATTCTATTGAGTATACCGAAGATACAGTTGTAAGAAGAATGATAGCTAAAGAAAGTGGTAAGTTAAGAAAATCTGATAGAAGGCTAAATTCAATCGTAATATTTCCAATCGAAAACCAGTAATATTGCTCATAAACGGCACCTCCAGTTTCAATTGCTAGAAAGAGTACCCTTATGAGGAGCAGAGAGGATGTACCTAACACTATTGACGAAAAAACGCCTGCCCCTTTTAATCCAAGTTTTTTACCAGTTGCTAATGTTAATAATATGACTACAGCAGCACATGGTGGGAGTAGCAATGCAAGAAGCATATATGGAAACTGTAATTGTGTCCCTGGTAGCATTTATGTTCCTCCTAAAGTTAGAGATTCAGACCATTTGTTCAAAAACATAAGAATACTATTTGGCCACAAACCAATGAGTAGAATTAAGATCGTAAGCAGAAGCATCGGAACAGTGAGGGAGGGAGGGGCTTCTTGAATATCTTCTATTGGCATCTGCGCTTTTGAAACAAAGATTCGATAAATAAGCCATAAAAAGTATGCAAATGTCAAGGCAACGCTTAAGACAGCGGGTACGGCGACGATGATTATATTTAGATTGGTGAATGCACCTGCAAAAATTAGAACTTCACTATAAAAGCCGTTAAAGGGAGGTATTCCTGACAAGCTTAATGATGCTATAAGGATCGATCCGCTTGTTATGGGCATTTTCTTGGCAATTCCTCGTAAACTGTTCAAATTGTTTGAGCCAATTTGTTGAATATAACTACCCGCGCAGAGAAATAATAGTGCCTTTATAATTGCGTGATTGACTATATGGAATGCGGCGCCAGTGAAACCAATGGCGCTAACACTGGCTACACCAAGTACAATATATCCTGATTGACTAATACTCGAATAGGCTAAGAATCTCTTGATATCTTCTTGAGCAAGTGCCATGATGGCACCATAAACCATGCTTATGAGAGCAATGATCGCAATGATTAATGAGTATGAAAAAATAACATCTGAAAGTGTAAGAGCTGCAAGTCTAACAATTCCGTAGGCACCAATTTTTGCCATTATCGCTGAAATCATTGCAGTAACAGGGAGAGGCGCATGTACATACGTATCAGGAAGCCAATTGTGACCAGGAATGATACCAATCTTAACGAAGAAACCAATAAGCATACATATCATCGCAAGTCTGACGACATCCAAGATGGCTGAAGAAGGTTGCAATGTTCGAAGCGTTAACATATTGAGCGTTCCTGTAGTAGAGAAAAGGAGAATAATTCCAGCTAAGAGGAAAAGTGACGCAATATGGGTATACATGAATAACTTTATTGCTGTGTTTCTTACGGTTACATTTAATTCCTTAGATTCTGACCAAAAGAGCATCAAAAAGTACGCTGGTAGAAGTGTAAGCTCCCAAAATAGATACAGCTGAAATAAATTCGTTGCTAAGAAGACGCCCTGTGTACCGACATAAAGTAAGAGTAAATTTCCATAATAGCCTCCCTGATTATCTCGTGTTGCCATATACTTAATACTATAGATAGCTAGTAAGAGAGTGATGAATGCTGAAATTATTGTAATTGGAAAACTCAGACCATCAAGGTATAAGCCAAATTCAGTTGCTGCAATGCTTGGAATCCATCTATATGTTTCCAGAAGCGATCCATAACTAAGAACATCAGTTACACCTAACATCAACATGAATAATGAAAGAATTAATGCCGCACCTGAGATTGTTGCAGCAACATAGGTTGAACAATTTCTTAGTGCAAATAACAGTCCTATAGAGATAAGAGCTGGAATTAATAATGCTAGCAGTAAATTTGGAATCATATACTCTCCTATCCTTTCAGTTGTTTCAATTCGTGAAGGTCAATAGTTTTACTTGTCCTTGATATGACTTTAACGATCGCTAAAGCAACAGCCGCTTCAACTGCAGCGATTGTTATTGAAAAGAGAACAATAGGTTGTCCTTCGATCCCTGGAACGTAAAGATACCTCGCAAATGCTAGAATATTTAAATTTGCGCTGTTCATAAGCATTTCAATCGAAAAAAGGAGTCGCATTGCATTCCTTTTAACAGAAAGCCCATATATGCCAATTCCAAACAAAATCATTGCAACGATTAAATAATAAATTAAAGGTATCATTTTGCTTCCTCTTCTTTATCTTCGACTTTAGCTAAGGTTAGTGCTCCCAATAATCCAGTAAAAAGTACTAATGCTAGAATCTGAAGCGCAATTCCATATTCAATTACTATTGACTGGGCAATTCGGCTGACCGACCAATCAAAGGGTGCTTCAGAAGGTGTAAGACCCCATGCAGGAGTTAATAGATACAAGACACAGATGGAGACGATCAACATGAGTGAAGCAATAGCCCCCGCAATTAATTCTGGAGTTATTTTGAAAGCACGGTACATCCATCTCTCTCTTGGTACTACCATAATTGTAAAGAGAATTAGCACAACAACAGCACCTATATATACTGAGATCTGAAACATCGCTAAATACGTTGCATCTAAGAGGATGAAAAGCCCTGCTAGACCTAAAAACATCACTCCTAATGAGAATGCGCCATAAATAATCTCATGTGATTCTAATGCAATGATTGCGCTAATGATCACCACGATTGAAATGACAATAAAAATGAATTCCGTCGTGAATAGATAACTAATCTGCATGAGACACACCCCTACGGGTAAAAACTATTTCATATCGCCCTTCTTCTTCAGATGGCTTTTTAGAAAGTTGTTCAGGTGTATAAACTAAGTTTTCTTTATCATAAACTGACAATTCGTATTTATGAGACATAGTTAAACAATTTGGAGGACATACATCTACACAAAAACCGCAAAAAATGCATCGTTTATAGGAGATTTGGGGATATACCTCCTCCCGCTTTTTCTTTTTAGGAGTTTTTTCATCATTTCCTGCCTTTTCGGGAATTTCTTCTTGTTGTGCATTTTTGACAAGTAAAACCATTGTGATAGCTTTTGTGGGGCATATTCTAAAACATGCTCTGCAATGAATACAAGTTGGAATGTCAAGAATATGTCTTCCGAGAAAGCGCTCAGCCATTTTGAGTTTCTGGTCGGGATATTTCACCGTCATTCTGCTTTTAAAGAGATGTTTAAATCCTGAATAAATCGCTTTTATTACCATCTAAAGTACCCCCAACAGAATCAATTTTACGGCTACAGCCCATATTATACTCACAAATGAAAGGATGAGAAGGCGTCTCCATCCAATTTCCAATAAATCGGACAACCTTACACGAGGTAAAACTCCTCTTAGAGCTATAATGATTAAAGCAACAATAAGAGTTTTCGTTAAAAACCAAAAAGCAGGGTACATAAAAGAAGGACCTATCCAGCCTCCTAAAAACAACGCGGTAAACATCGCTGAGGCAAAATACACTTTTGTGTACAAGGAAAGCATTATAAGTCCAAAAGTCATTCCAGAATACTCTGTCATCCACCCCATTACAATCTCAGATTCCGCTTCTGGTAAATCAAAGGGAATTCTTTCCAATTCTGCTATCATTGAAATTATAAATACAAGCGCGCCTAGAGGCAGAAGTAGGATAAACCAAAAGGTAGATTGAGCTTTTACAATGGAGACAAAGTTAAGTGATTCTGCTAAAAGCACAACTCCAAGTGTTGAAAACCATAGAGGTACTTCATAAGATATCTGTTGAAATAATGCGCGAATACCTCCCAAAAATGGATATTTTGAGTTTGATGCCCATCCTGCCAATAGTGTTAAAATGGGAAACATCGCTAAAATCGCAAAGGTAAATAACAGAGAAACATCTAAGTTGGATATAACAGCAGTTTCGCTTAATGGGATAACAGTAAGCGTGGTTGCTGCTAGGACCACAAGTATAATTGGCACGATTTGGAAGAATTTTTTATCTGCTTTTTCGGGAATGATGGTCTCTTTAAATAGCAACTTCACAAAGTCTGCAATAGGCTGAAGAATGCCTGCGATGCGACCTGCATATTGAGGACCAACTCGAAGCTGCATTTTTGCAAGAAACTTTCTTTCCAACCAAATAAGCTCGCTCACGGTTATGAGGATGGTAAAAATCCCTGGGAAAAGTAAAATTTTGAAAAATAATTCGGATTGTAGCACTCCGAAGATAAACATAAGTAATTGCCGAAGTTCGGCAATTTGAATACTATTTATGATATTCTCGATATTATTTACGATATTCATTATAACCTACCTATCTGCATCTGGAGGCCAATAATCCAGACTCCAGTAAATAGTTGGCATATCTGCTAACATGGAACCTTTCATTAACGAAAAGCCTGGAAGATTTCGAAAAGAAGGTGTCGACATTTTAAGGCGATACGGTTTGGCACTTCCATCGCTGAGAATATAGCAGCCTAATTCGCCTCGGGCAGCTTCTACTCGTGTAAACGCTTCTCCTTCTGGAACTTTTTTTCTTGCCTTAACTCGGAAATCTCCATCTGGTAAATGTTCAAGCGCTTGCCTGATAATAGAGGAACTAATTTCCATTTCTTTAAATCTGATTATAGATCTTGCGTAAGAGTCTCCTTCGGTAAATACGGGAACCTCGAAATCTAATTGATTATATGATGAATAAGGTATATCCTTTCGTATATCTCCCCGTATGCCAGAGCCTCGAAGTGTAGGGCCAGTTACTCCTAGATTAATTGCATCAGCCCGACCAAGTACACCAATACCTTTAGTTCTTCTCTCGAAGATCGGATTTGAAAGAAAAATTGCATCATATTCCTTCAGGCGTCCTTGAAAGTAATCTAAGGTCTTCATTATTTGGTCATCAATTCCCTCCGGTAAGTCATCTCGAACGCCTCCAGGAATGATGTATGTATAACTCACTCTTGAGCCAGTAATCTTTTCAGCGATATCTATGAATATATCACGGTCTCCAAACGGCCACATAAACATAGTCGAATGTCCAAGAAAAATGCCCATAATTGAAAGCCAATACAGATGACTCATGATTCGCGACAATTCACACATGATAATTCGAATAAATTGTGCTCTAGGTGGAATCTCTATACCTAATAATTCTTCGATAGTCATCGCGTAAGCTAAAGTAACTGATGAAACATCTGGCAAGCATTGTCTTTCAATCATTGGTACATTTTGCAGATATTCTCTAGTTTCCGCAATTTTTTCAGCGCTTCGGTGAACAAATCCTGGATCAGGTTCTGCATTGAGTATAATATCTCCTTGCAATTCAATTTTCATGCGGAGATGTCCACTTCCCGAATGTTGCGGTCCTACGCTAAAGTAAAGAGATGACATTTTTGATCATTATTCCTCCAATAGAAAATCTTTCCTTAAGGGATATTGATTTTCAGGCCACTCATCATAGAGAAGAAGCCGTTCAAGTTTTGGATGCCCCTCAAATTCGATACCAAATAATTCCCATGTTTCTCTCTCGTGCCACTCTGCACTTTTCCAAATTGAAATTAGAGAAGGAGTATGAGGCGTTTGCCGGTCAACTGGTATTTTAAGGATCAGCAGTAGAGGTAAATGTCCATCTTCGGATATTGAAGAAACATGGTACACTACTACAAATTTATTTTCTTCTGGATAATCTATACCCGAAACGGAAACGACGTAATTCAGGGCGTACCTTTCCTTCAAAAACTGGGCGATTTCTACTACGTTTTCTTTTTCGACGGTCATTAGAATCCTTTGCTGTCTTAATAGTTCCAATGTGCCGATTTTTCCACCAAATTTATTTTTAAGCTCGTCAACTATCTTCGTATTATTCGCCCTTTGTAATGTTAACACGCCCCTTTCGTATTTTATCTTGTAACATCAAAACTCCTTCGGCTAATGCTTCAGGTCTTGGCGGACAGCCTGGTACATATACGTCTACTGGTAAAATTTCGTCTACACTCTTGATTATGTTATATGAATTGTAGAATAATCCACCACTGATAGCACATGCCCCCATCGCTATAACATAACGAGGACTAGCCATCTGGGAATAGATCTTCTTTACACGTTTAGCCATTTTTTTTGTAACAGTTCCTTCTATTATAAGCAGGTCGCATTGCCTTAGAGACCCGATAGGAAGCATTCCCATTCGTTCAACATCAAATCTTGGACACGATGCCGCACCAAATTCTACAGAACAACACGCGGTAGTCAGATGAACTGGCCAAAGCGAGTATAAGCGTGACCAGTTGACGAAATACCGAATTGGTTTTAGTCCATTTACTACTTTTTCCGCTACGCTGCGTAAGATTCCTACAAATGCATTTCCTACTTCAGACATCTATTTCCAACTCTCTTTTTTAGCTGAATAGTATAAGGCATACCCAAGTAGAAAGGAGAGCACTAAAATGAATATAATAACTGGCAGATGATCTTCAAGAGTAAAAACGCTAAAGGCAGCTGCCCATGCAAACAAAAACATTGAGGTTACATCGAAAATAAGAAACATTAAGATATAGGGGTAATATTGCATAACAAATTGTGCCCTCCCTTCCTCACCCCCAATTAACTCTTCTCCGCATTCAAAAGGAGCTGTTTTCATCGGATCAGGGTTTCGGGGACTTAATATCCGAGAAATAATAAGGGCAAATATGAACATCAAAGCTACAATTACTTGAAAAATAAGGATGGGTATAAATTCTTCTACCGCCATCTTTATACACACTTGCAATTTTACAGGGAGTGGCTGTAGAACAGATTAAGTGCCTTTATCTATTTTTGTCAAATAATTTGTGGGCGATAACGATAAACATTTGCAGAAAAGAGTGAATTATGCAAAAAAATTGCACGAGACTGAAATAAGTATATCGTGCGCGGAAATTTAAATAGAGATATTTATTTCCCTAAAGAAAATGTAAGATTGCTTCGTATTTGGAAGATATCAAGAACTTATTCTAAAAGTGTTTTAGAACTCCTTCCAGTTATCTCTTCAATTTCAACTGCACATACTAAAAACTCCATTTGTGATAAGATTTCCAAAGAGATGTCTTCCTCTTTCATGCCAATAAATGCCTCAAATGAAAGTGTACCCACGAAGTTCTCTAATATCTTCCAGCTTAATTCTGGGTCTTTAAAAAGTCTAGCGGTACCATAGACGATCACTGAACGCCAAGAGCCATCTTCTTCCCATTCATCTATAACGAAACAAATTTTTGGATTTTGTTTTAAGGCATCAATTTTTTTCCCAGGAGCGTTAAGGTTAAAATAAAGTTTCCCATTCATGTAAGAATAGCATATTGGGACTACGTATGGCATATTCTTGACAGAAAGAGCTAGATGCCCTATCATATTTAATTTTAGTACATCCAAAATCTCTTCCTTTGGCATCTCTGACATATAATCACTCACAATCTGCATGCAAAGTGGGCGCAAGTAAGTACTCCCACATTTTTAACTGTTTTTGGTCTCTTGAAATATTCGATAGATTTGTTTATGATTCTTTATTCCAATATTCCATCAAAGTAGGGAAGAAAATTTCTGTATCTTTATAAAAAATGCATTATTGTTGCATGAGTTATTTTAATGCTGAGAAATGGTGTTCCTACCCATATTTTTTTATTTTTAGACATATCTTTGTCATTTACAAGATAAAGAGAACACTTTAGACCTATTCCACTAGAACATATTTTGCGCGTGTAGTAATAACACAGGGGCAAAAACATGATTCGAAATGAGAGAAAATGGACTTATGAATTAATTGTTGAAAAGATTCCTCCCTTCAAATGGTTGCCTCGTCACTTCGATGTCCTGGCACAATTAATAATCATGGCAATTGTTGGCACTATAATAAACATCATTTTTCGTTTATCAGCAACGGTGCTGTTTTACGGTCTATTGGTAATTTTTGTTGTAATTTTATGGAGTGCTATTGCAATTTATTACGGTCCAGCCCTTAGAAAATTACATCCTCCTATCAACTCTATTGAGAAAACAACCTTTGAGAAATATCGACAGCAGATGTTTGACTCTAAGATAATACTTACAATTGGCTTGCTTATCTTCGGTGGTGGAATATTCTATTTCTTAACCCCTAATTTTGGATTAAACTCGTTTAGTGGTTGGCTAGATGGTAATTTAAATCCAGTTTTATTGATCTTTGTATTCATTCTTTGGTGGGATGCGGCTTATCGAGCCGGATTAGGTCTTTACACATCAAGCCTAACCTTTTTTAAGAGTATACAGCTTTACAACGCAGCAAAATTAAGGGGACCTTTGGAATACATGCCTATGGTCAATATAAGGACCTTCATAAAGGTAAGTTTAGCAAATCAATTATTCGGAACAGTGGCACTTCTCCTTCTACCAATATTCAAGGATGATAGGCTACTCCTCTCCGTTACAATTGGTTATTTTATTTTGGTTATTATGTTAGGCACTCTAGCTATAGGAGTTGTGGACGCTATTCCAAAACTTCCTCCTCATGTTCTTAAGCTCCTAAGAAATTCAGATTTTGCATATGTTGGCACTGTCGTGCCATTTAAGTTCACCCATGTTACACCTGTGATCTACGTATTTGATGGTCGGTCGTTATATTTCGCTACGTCTAAAAAATCCCAAAAGCTTAAAGATTTGGAGAAAAACACAAAGATCGCATTTTTAGTTGACCACAGAGATCCTAATGAGAGTTATAACAATCAAGCATTATTAATTCATGGACGAGGAAAAGTCTACAACTTTATTGAAACATTGATTCAAGGCATTCGCATGTTAAGAGCTAGACATCTCTTTACAAAAAAATACCCGCGCTATATGAGTGCGTATAAGAAGAAAGACAAAGAGGTGCCTTTAGCATGGAAAACAAAACCATTCATCAGTCGAAAATTAGTTAGAGTGGATCCCGATAGAATGGTTTACTGGCATGGAGTTAAAATGATTGATATTAGTGCAGCATTATAAGAGGCGAAAAACATGGAAAACATGACCCAACAAAAAATTCCGAAAAACATGTTAGATTTATTGGAAAACGGCACCTTTGCATATCTATGTACCACAGACAAAAATTGGATGCCCCACATCGCCACGATATTTTATATATTTGATCTAAAGACACATGCGATTTACTTCATTACTTCTCCCACATCGAAAAAATATCGAAACTTGCTAAATTATCCAAGACTTTCTTTGACCGTAGATAGGAGAGATATTCAAAATCCGTTCAATAATGAAGGACTCCTTGTGAGAGGAAAAGCATTACCAGTATATCAATTTTGGTCGCCAGAGCTAAAATTTACTTTAAATGCGATAGAACAAGACCAAAGAGGTTCTAATTTGTTCACGAGTTATATTAAACGAAGATATATTTCCCGTGAAGATTATAAAGCGTCAGAAACTATTTTACGTATACTTTCATTATTCCAAGAAAAATATCCTCAATTCCTCGCATCTCCAGGTCGAGATGTGGAGGTAGTGGCAGGTGGCTTAGAAAGAGTAATGATAGAACTACACATGATAAGTATTTCTTACTGGCGAGGTCCGAAATTTAAAAAATTTAAAATGTCATCTTGATCGATAAGAGACTTAAACATTCTCAAGTCATCCCGTTATTATGTAATTCTCTATTATTTTAAACGAATTAATGAATGCATAATGAAAGCATCTGGAAAAATAGTTGTTATAGAGCCATTTCTTCTTTTTCCTGCAATTTTTCTCTTGAGCCTTGATGATTTCATAGACTCTTTGAAATTCCTCAAACCTTGTATATGATGATTGATATAAGTTGAATTCGATATTTTCCAGGGTCTGAAACCCCTTATGATTAACCTCCAGCAACTGGAGGAAATATAAGGACTTCATCGCCGTTTTTAAGTGATGTATCAAGTTTTTGCAATGAATTAATGTTATTTCCGTTTACCATGACTACCCAATGATGTTTAAGCTGATTAGAATTAGGATCCATAATTTTTTCGCGAAATCCATTTCCAAATTTTCTAAATAATGTTTCTAAGAGATTCTTAACTTTAGAATGTTCATCCAGTTCTACTGATAACTCTTTTATTCCTAAAAAATCTCTTAGCATTGCCAACGGCTTAACATGAACAGCAATCATATTCTTTATCCCTCCTAAGATTTTTGAATTGTAATTTTATACTTGTTCCCTTCAATACATTCAACGCTAATGATTTTCCCTAAGTTTTGTGCCATAACACTTTTTGGAACATTATCGACTGATGGAAGGTAATCTACGATTACTTCTAATATTCCTGAATCCATTTCTTCCAAATATGTCTTGGTCAGAACAAAGGTAAATGGGCATTGATAGCCTTGTAAATCAATTACCTTTCGCATATTTTCTTGGTTCATTAAAGCCCTCCTTTCAGATTATCTGTCATTAGGTAATTCACACACATCATAAGATTCGTAATCATAGTTATTAACTAAATCAACCGATAAATCACTACAAGCCTTACAATTTCGATCTTTGGCTATATTCACAATAGTTGAAGACATTGAAAGCACATCAAAGATAAGCATGCGTCCAGTCAAAAGATCTCCTATACCCAATAAATATTTTAACGCTTCGCTAGCTTGTAAAGAACCAAATAATCCTGTTACCGCACCTAGAATACCCGCTTCTTGGCATGATGGAATTAAACCTGGTGGTGGAGGATCTGGAAAAATACAACGATAACAATTTGAATTGCCTGGGACGACAGTTAATAATTGTCCTTCAAATCTCAATACTCCAGCAATCGTGAATGGCTTTCTTAAAGAGACACATGCATCATTTATTAAAAATTTCGTTGCAAAGTTATCAGATCCTTCTAATATGAAATCAAATTTGTCAATTATTTGATAAACATTTTTCTTTGTTATTCGATCTTGAATCGATGTTACTACCACATCTGGGTTAAGGGCTTCCAATTTTTCTGTTGCAGAAACTGTTTTTGGCTTACCAACATCATTTGAAAAATGGAGAATCTGGCGTTGTAAATTTGAGATATCCACTTTGTCCATATCTACAATTCCAACCTCTCCAACGCCTGCTGCTACCAAATAGTATGCGGCGGGAGACCCTAATCCACCAGCACCGATAATCAGTACTTTAGACTCAAGTAGTTTTTTTTGTCCTTTTGCCCCTACGTTTGGCAAAATGATTTGGCGGCTATACCTTTGTAATTGATCCATTGTAAACTCGAAGGAAAGCTGGGTCAAATTGCACACCTCAATTAATTATTCGTATGACAGTGGCATATAAACCTTTGTATAGTGCTATTGTTGTTGCTGGACTTAATGTAAACGCAAACGTTATTTTAAAAAAGCAAATTTTAGGAATCATGATAATGCTGAGAAATGTGCTCATCAGAGATATCTAAACTCATTACGTCAATCCTAAACTAAGAGCATGAACTATTAAGACTGCCAAATGTCCCTGCGTTAAAATGTAAATCAAATAAGGCGCAAAAAAAATTTAAAGGGTTCTGATTCTTTAGACGTTGCTTTGTTCTTTTTTCACTTTCTGTTGATAGTATCTTACAATCTCCTGTGCATTCCTCTCTAATAAATACCTCTCATTACTTCTTATCGGATTATTCCTGAGGTCCAGCACTTGGAGGTTACTGAGAAGCTCCAACTCTCTAATCTCTTTAATCTTATTCCAACTAAGTACCAGTGTCAGAAGGTTAGTAAGAGGCTCTAATCCCCTAATTTCCTCTATTTGATTGCCTCCAAGATCTAGTATTTGGAGCTTAGTGAGATTTTCTAATCCACCAATTTCTTTTATTTGATTACCACTGAGATCTAGCTCTCGGATGTTAGTAAGTGTCTCCAAAGCCTTGATCTCTTCTATCTGATTCATCTTAAGTGACAATATTTTTAGACTAGTGAGACGCTTCAATCCTCTAATCTCTTTAATCCTATTCCAACCAAGCGCTAGTGTTTGAAGATCAGTGAGGTATGCTAATCCTTTAATTTCTTCTATCTGATTTCGCTCAAGGTATAATTCCTTAAGGTTAATGAGGTGCTCCAAACCCTTAATTTCTTCTATCTGATTGCTAATAAGTTCTAGTGTTTGGAGTTCTGTAAGGTTCTCTAACCCCTCGATCTCTGCTATCCGATTTAAACTAATATGGAGTTTTTTTAGACTAGTGAGATGCTCCAATCCTTTAATCTCTTTTATCTGGTTGTCCCAAAGAAAAAGTTTTTCTAAGCGAGTAAGTGTCTCCAGTCCCTTGATTTCTGTAATCCGATTTTTCCAAAGGAACAATTTTTTTAGATGAGTAAGCTTTTCTAGCCCCGTGATCTCTTCTATCTGATTATGACTCAGATCTAGTTCTTGGAGAGATTTTAGATTCTCTAAACCCTTAATCTCACTGATATCAGTAATTTCTTTTCTACTAAGGTCGAGGATATTATCTCTTACATTATATTTTTCTCCTCTAACTGTCACAAAATTTTTTGTCATAAGTTTCATCGCCTATTATAAAAGTATATAACAAATATGAGCTACCTCAAGCAAAATCATCGAGGCTTCCTGCTTAGAGCTGTTGCTAATTTATGGTAATCTTCCCATTATTTCTTCCGTGACTATCTTTTTCTTGAGGAGGTATTCCATAGTTCCCATACTCGCATATTTTGGGCCAGAGATCACT
The DNA here is from genome assembly GCF_019058535.1 of Candidatus Borrarchaeum sp. NCBI lineage: Archaea > Promethearchaeati > Candidatus Borrarchaeota > Candidatus Borrarchaeia > Candidatus Borrarchaeales > Candidatus Borrarchaeaceae > Candidatus Borrarchaeum > Candidatus Borrarchaeum sp. Next base: position 9,819 of record NZ_JAHPYX010000188.1, on the reverse strand, counting down.
TTAGAAAAAGCATCTATTATGCGATCTATTCCTGGCATATATATGAGTCGATGTAGTATATTTGGCGCTGCTTCTAAGTAACTTGGTATTTCGGAGCCGATTAATATAGCTTTGTCCTCTCCAATTGAAAGAATTGCCTTTGGAAAATCTGTTGTATATTGTATGACATGAGTAAAGGATGGTTTGTGACCATAAGCGATCAAACCTATGTTTTTAGCAACAGTCTTAGCTTCTTCTAAGGCTTCAGCAGCCATTTTTTGGGCTATTGTTCCATTAATTTTTATAAAAGCAGCGTCTCCAATTGCAAAAGAGTCCGCACTTCCTTTTATCAATAATCTTTCATCAACCTCAATATAACCTTTATATAAGTTTGCGCCAATAATTTTGGAGGTAATTTCAGGGCTCTGAACTCCAGCAGCCCAAATTGTTATATCTGCTTCAACAGTGCTACCGTCTTCGAGAATGCATCTTTCTTTCTCTATTTCTTTTACTCCTTTCCCTAATAGAAAGTTTGTGCCACGTGAAATGAAATATTCATGTGCGATCTTTCGAGCTAAATCGTTGTTGTACATGGGCATTATTGAGTTCATTTTGTCGACTACAGTAACTTTACCATTCCTATTTTTGATCTTGAAAAAATCGAGTAGTTCAGCCACAATTTCTAGACCTACAAATCCTGCTCCTACAACTACAATGTTAGGGTTTTCCAAATCCAATTGTATCAGTTTTTCGTGAATATTTATAAAATCAGATAGAGTATGAGCTGGAAGCGCAAGATTTGCTCCTATAACATTAAAAAAGTTAGGTTTTACACCTACGGCCACGACCAAGACATCATAAGTTTTTTCCTTTCCATTAACTTTTAACTTTTTTCTATTTAAGTCGATGCTTTCAACATTGCCCACTGTTAGCTCAAAATCCCATTGTCTAGAAGCATTTTTAAGATCATATGAAAGTTCTTCGACTTTTATTTTTTCACTTATGATCTCTGCGCATCCTATTATATTCTCAAAGTACTTTTTATTAGTTATTAGTTCAATTTCTATATTTTCAACCTTTCTAAGTATTAGCTGTCTTAAAGTCTCTGTCCCACCATAGCCTCCGCCAATTATTACTATCTTCTTGTTCATCCAATCACCCAAATAATTTTACGAAAATATATATTCTTTTTAAATTTTGATTTTAAAAAATCCAAATACTTTTTGCTTTAATTCCAATTTGATTCTAGTGGTTTGTTTAAAGTGAGTTACTATGCTGTAATATGTGTCAAGTGGTTATTATGTGTCCTTTATTTCAATTAGTCTTTGATTAATTAAAAAAAGGACGAATTCCTGTAAAATAAACTACGATATCATTCATTGCATGTATGCGTTATTTCATCGCCAACTCAGGACGATATTATCAATTCGTTTACTCGCTTCCTTTCCTAGGATAACTTTTAACAATTTTAGCTGCTATAATCTGCGCTTTAATAGCGTCTTCAACTGTTAATGGCTTTTTTCCTTGAATAATGCATTCTATAAAGTATAAATCGTTTTATGTCATCTCAATAAAAGAATAACCGAAAATATCAAAGAACAGAGAATCACAAAAATGCATCTAAGAATCTATTTTTGTTTCCATTTTTGTGGTACCATCGGTTTATATCCCTCAAGATCTAAATACACGTGTTTATATCCTAGATCCTTTAGGTGTGTAACTATTTTATTTATTGTTTCGTTATCAAATAGTTTATCAAATTCATTATGTCCAATTTCTATTTTAGCAAAATCATCATAGTCACGCACACGTAAAACACGAACGTCCTTTAAAACTTCCCGAACAAACTTTTCTGCCTTCCCTACGCGAAATATTTTTTCTTCGGTAATTATTTGACCATAAGGTATTCTAGAGGAAAGACATGCTAAAGGAGGCTTGTTTGCAAAAGAAAACCCACGAGATTGTGCAATTTGTCTTATTTCTGGTTTTGTAATACCGGCCTCGGCTAAGGGGCTTCTGATTCCCAATTCTTTTAATGCAACATAACCAGGTCTATGTTCTTTCAATTCAGAGGCGTTAGTTCCATCAATAATAAGGTCTGCTCCTTCTTGAGCCCGAAACTCACTTAAAACTTCAAATAACGCTTTCTTACAGTAATAACACCTATTCTCTGGATTTTTTGCAAATTCTGGATGTGCTAATTCGTCAACTTCTATGATGATATGGGTGATACCCATTTCTTCTGCAATTCTCTTCGCATCTTCGATTTCGCCAAGTGGAACAGTTTGTGAGTTAGCAGTGATAGCTAAGACTTTTTTAGCAACATCTTTTGCCAATAAAGCAATTGTCGAACTATCCACTCCTCCAGAAAACGCTACAACTACCGTCTTATCTCGCAAGATATCGTAAACACGTTCAATCTTTTCTTCAAGCATCTTAAGTTACACCTCTCTACCATATATGACACTGGAATACAATATAAATAAGAGTTTCGACATAAGCAAATTTAGAAATTCTAATAAAAATCTTAAAATCTTTCATAATTAGAAAGAACTCATTTACAGCACCGAAAATATCATTAAAAGACGATTGACTAAGGATAAACTTCATAACTTAAATTACTCAGTCTGTTATTATTTTCCAATGTTTTCCACAGTTTTTTGCAGTACCTTCTTTAGAGAAATGCCCTACTTCCTTTAATCGATTCTTCTAAATATGGCTCATTAGTACTTAAAAGCCAACAAGATCTAGAAGAAAAATGTAAAAATATGTTGAAAGAATGAGTCCGAATTTGATTATCCATTCAGCATCCTACGATCTATTGAGTCTTATGAAGCCTTTGGAGAGATATCTTTCCAAGATTTCTTGTTATGTTAACATCTGCGTGAAAATTGTAATCTGTTATCTTTTATTAAGGAGATAGAACATTCATAAGGCAACATGTTGCTTGAAATACAAATTCGAAAGAACATTTAGTTTGAAGTTCTAGTTATCAAAAAAGAGGAAGACAAATTAGAAGATTCTACAAGACAACAAAAATCATTTTGACTTCATTTGTTCAAATTCTATCTCTGCTTGGATTTCGTGAAGTTGAGCTCGCAACTTCGCCTCATGTGCCTTTTCTTGTTCTATCAACAAAGAAAACAGCCTTTGAGTGTTCTCAGTTATTGCTTTCAGAAATGCTTCAGTGTAATAGCGCATAGAGGCTTGTTCACGAGCGATAGCAATTGTGATTATTTCCTTCATTTCTTCCAACTCTTTTATTTTACTAGACATACGCACACCTCATTTGTTATTACTTAAAGAATTAGTTCTCATATTAATGCAAGCAGATCCTCGATTTGCAATTTCTATTTCAGTTTCTTTCGTTCCGCTTCTATAATTGATTGGATTTCGTTAATATGACTTCTAATCTTTATCACATGTCCTTTCTCTTCTTCTAACAAGGTCCAAATCATTTTTTGGGCCCTTTCGGTCGTCGCTTTTTGGTAGATTTCCGTATAATAGAGTACAGTACTTTGTTCGCGGGCTAAGGCGATGGACAATATTTCAGCCATTTCTTCCAACTCTTTAATTCTTTTCGACAAATTCACACCCCTAATGTAATAACTCTAGGAATAGACTATTTTGCCTCCATAGTGACCAAGAATTGTAGCTATCGGCACTAAACTCCATATTAAAGCCAAGTAAATGTAACTTAAGTTAGTGATTGCCATTAGGATGTTCGGATTCAAAGTTCGCCATGTAAAACCTGCTGTGATGATTGAGATTAACAAAACAGTATATACTATTTTGCGAACAAAGGTTTTAGTCCTTCTCCCTTCGTAAGTGACTTTCCAACTGAAGACGCCCGAGAGTGCACACGGAGGACCAGTCAAGAATCCCACTATAAGCATATAATACGAGGCTGCTTCAAAAGTGGTTTCGCCTGTGAAAGCATAAAGAAGAGTTAATAAAGAAATAACGATAGAATATGCAATAGAAAAATGAACTACTATGGGATGAAGATGTAATCCCTCCAGTCTTTGTACAAGTTTCTGCCTAGTTTGTCCCTCCACAGTTAACTCACCGACAATAGGAAATTGCACGAAAACCATTTCGTCGTGAGGAGCGTTTATCATTCCCGGAGTTAAATCATCTCCAGCGAAGTGGCGTCCTGCATGCTTTCCGTCTTTCCATAAGCTACTGTTTGAAACGTCATAGATTTTTCCTTTATAGGCTACATAAGAAGGTCTGCCTTCTTTGCCGTCAAATTGCTTCAATTCCGAGATTGTGAAGCGTCTTAATTCTTTTTCTATCATTTTTTAGCCACCTAGCGTGGAGTTTTACCAAGGATATTTATTTAATTATTTGAATTCTCATATTACCCTATGCGGAATAAAAATGTTGACTTAATTACACTACTATTATGTTAGTTTGTTCGATCTATTAGGATTACAGTTAATTCAAAAAGAATTTAAAAAAGTAAATGAAAGGAAGGTGCATCAGTCCTTCATCAAATACTCATTGGTTCATCCGGTCTGTTCAAGAAAAATATCTAGTCATTCACCAGTGAGTATATACTTAGCATGAAGGTTCTCATTTATTCTGATAGCAAGAGTCATAAGCGATGTTCCAGAAGTTTCTTCGTCATGTCAAGGAAGATTATGCTGGCTATAATCGGATAGACCCAGATCCATCTCGGAAATAGAAACAGTGCTAGATTGAACATAAATCTTCTCCCAATTAATATGGGGATCAATAGATCTGTCAATCCCAGGAATAATAGTCCTATAAAAATTAAAGCGCACAAACTGAAGTATGTTATACTGAAATAACTTCTAGGACTCTGCAAATCTATAGAAGCAATGTTAGAAATTCCTTTGCGAAAACAAATATCTTGTTCAAATTAAGTCGTAGCTGATCTACATTCTTTGCAAAGTCCATAAAATTCCGTTCTGTGATGAGTAACAATTAAACCAAGTTCTTCTGCAAGTTGTTGCTCTTTCGTTTTGTCAATTTGCTCTTCTATATCTATGATCATTCCGCATTGTTCACAAATAAAATGAGAATGATCTGCAGATCCTATCTCAAATTTTCCTGGCGATCCTCCAGTATGTTCTAATTCATAAATAAGCCCTAATTTTTTTAAAAACTTCAGATTTCGGTAGATTGTGCCCATACTAATTTTTGTATGTCGTTCTCTAACTCTGATATAAATTTCGTTGGCACTGGGATGATCTGCCTTACGTAATTCCTCAAGAATAATTTCTCTTGGTTTCGTTAGGCGGAGGTTTTTTTCCTTAAACTGATTTTCTATATCGCGCCAGAACTCAGATACTGAAGGATTATCATTCTTGTTCTTTTCCTTTTCCTTTTTCGACAATTGATATCTCCACACTTTGACAGCTAGTCGAGATTCATTTGAAATTTCATCAAGATACTCTAGAAGAGTTGAATACATTGCTAGACTTTTCTTTTAGAACATGATGATGTCATATCTTAATTTTCTTTTCCTTGATATTCCTCTAAGGATAAGGTTATATAGGTAATAGTAATAATAACTGTTACTATTAAGGCTGAACACTAAACGTCACTTATATTGTAAGATAATCAATTGTAGAGTCGAATAAGGAGTTCAAGTTATTCAAAAACCAACATTGGAGGAATAAAATTGAGTAAAGACCAAAAGAAAGCAGAAGAAGACGAAAAAAAACTGAAAAAAGCAGTAAAGGAGATTGACTGGGGAGAATTGTACGATGAAGATGCAGAATAAAGAACTTCATTCTTTATAGAAGTTCTTTCATGCTTTTCAAACATATTTTTTTTATTGTTTTTGTTTTTTCAAAAAATACGTTTTTTAAAAATCCATTAGAGGAGGAAAGAACAATTAAAACCACCACGCAAGAAAATTTAATATCGGCTTTTGCAGGAGAGAGCCAAGCACATGTGAGATACTTGTACTTTGCGAATATCGCAGACAAAGAAGGTTTTCCAAATGTTGCAAGGCTGTTCAAGGCGGTTGCATATTCTGAGCAAATTCATGCACATAAACATTTTATGAATTTAAAGCACTTGAACGATGGCTTTTTAACTGTAGCTCACGCGCCGTTTGGTCCTGGAAATACGTCTAAGGCATTGGAACATGGGATAATGGGTGAGGAGTACGAAATCTCAGAAATGTATCCCGCATTTCTAAAAATTGCAGAATTCCAAGAAGAAGAAGGCGCCCAGTTCACCTTTAATTGGGCACTGCAGAGCGAAAAAGAACATGCAAAACTGTTTAAAAGAGCAAAGGAATCAGTTGATAAAGGGAATGATGCTCCATTCGGTCCAATTTATGTCTGTGAAAGATGCGGCTTTACAGCTGAGGGAGAAGTACCAGATGTATGTCCTGTGTGTAATGCTCCGAAGGACGAATTCAAAGAGTTTTAGCAACTTTTTTTAATCTATTTTTTTCTATGTCGCTAAAAGAAGAAGAGATTTCCTCAGCTCAATATGCAAGGCAAGAGTTACAAAGATCTCTTTTAATTCTATCATTATCATTTACATGTTCAATTACTGCCTGTATAAGTGGATCTTGTGATACAACGTATGAGTTGCATAGGCTGAGTTCTAATATCCCGAACTCGACAAGACGATCTAATCGAGATTTAACATCAGTTTGAAGGCTGAAAAATCTAGTTAAAGAATCCTCGGTGTGTATATGATAATCGTACCATACCATATGGTTTAAAAGACACAGATTTTGCTTGACACAACTTTCTAAATCAAAGATATTATGAATTGTCATTGCAATCTGTTTGTATTATTCTTATCAACGTTTAAATAGTTTATGCATGTATTATTTTCGATAATGCCACTATATTGGTTTTCCATTAAAAAAAAATAATTTCCGTTGTAAAGTAAACTTCATTAGGAGAAAGTGACGTAATGTTCGATTGTTATAATCACTTTTTCTTTTAATCGAACTAAGTCTTTTTTTTCATAGTACTTCTCAAGTACTTAATCTAGTAATCCTAGCCTTCTAGGACACTCCTTAATCGTAAATTAGTGATGCGCCACCACAGATATATGAAGATTGTGACGACTAAGACTACTAGGAACGCAAAAACATGAGTTAATAGTGAAAACACTATGAAAATGAAGATATCCATGAAAAATGTAGTAACACGAAGGATTCTAAACGCTTTATTGGAACGGATATAGAATAGAATTCGTTGATCAATCGGGATATGTCTTTCAGTTATTTTGTCATGAATTTGCATTCGATTTATAACACAAAAGATATTTAAAACGCCAAGCATTGCAAACAGCATGACTATAATATCTGGATAGGGTGTAAAATTAAAAAGAAATGAGTTGATATCTTTGGCAGGGTAAAAGTCAGACCCAACAATTAAGGAATGCAACCCCATAAAACTAAATCCAGCAAACAAGCTGAAAAAAACTGTGTAAAGTCGCGCATCTTTACGTTCATCCTCTAAAAAGGCCTCTTTTTCAACGTCACTCCAAGTTTGATATTCTTGAGGAATCATATCATATCTTTTCACATAAGAAGCCCCCAATTAAAGACTATCAAATTTAACTTGAATATCTTCTTTAAGCTTTGTTCTTTCGGCAAGTTGCGATTTTAACAATGAAATTGAATCGACAGGCGTTGGATCAGTTCCATAAAGAATTGCTAGATAAACACTTGTAAAGTCTCCTATATATGTAACTGAAAACATTTTTGCGAGTACTCCTTCACCTCGTGCCATGATTTCAATAACCTGCTTTTTCTTCTTTAATATAATCTGATCTCTTGAAATTTCTATTCTAGCTTTGATTGCTGGCGGTTCGTCGGGGTCACGAATGAGGATGGGATAAAACGGCTCTATCAGTTTCTCATCAGCAGCCTCCCAGCCCATGATCTCGTTATGGTTTAATTCCGAAAAGACCGCCGGAAATGCAAGGATTTTTGTATTCTCATTAAATTGGGATTTTAAGCGATATGCGACACCATCAAAGAATGTATGCCCATAAATTAGGGGGATCTTGTTATAAAGGCAAATAGCAATTCTTTTTGCAAGATTATCTATTATTAGAGTCTCAGGTTTTAATTCGTCTTTAAGTTCTTTAAGGACTTTAACAACAGCTAAAGTTTCCTTTTCAAAACTAGGATGAATATTCAATTTTTCTAGAACTATTAGAAGTGGAAAGAATAAATAAGGAAGCGATGCTCTCGGTGGAAGGCCACTCGGAAGTTTTACATATGGCAGACCGAATTTTAAACAGAATGCCTCAAGTATGCCTCCAGAAGTAAGTGTTACAACTGGACATCCTTTTTCTATTGCATCTAGAAAGCAGCTTAAAGTCTCTTCAGTATTACCAGAGTAACTAATTAAAACCACTAAAGTGTTTTCATCAGCATAAGGCGGCAAATTATAATCACGATTTGATTCTACAGGAATCTTAACATTAGCGTATCGTAAGAATGATCTCAAGAAATCAAAAGAAATTGCAGAACCACCCATACCCACACCGATGATTTGAGAAAAATTATAGTATTTTAGCTTTTTACCTTTGATTTCTATATCTGATGGAATCACTAAATTGCGTGCTCTTTCAATCGCATCTTGAATAAATTCTGGGACTTTTTTCTGTAACTCTAACATACCAGATTTATCAATCTTCTTAATCTCATTAAGATTATCAAGTATATCCGCCTTTTTACCTAAATCATTGAGCATTTATAATCCTCCTAATGATGAATTGTTCAATCCTCAAAGAACATAAATGTTAGGTTCTAATTACCTCGTAATTTCTTTATGAAACTTAAGAGATATTAGTATTATATTATCTAAGAAATGAATTACATGTGTTCTCTGTTTAGAACGGTAAACTGGTGATGTTGATGCATACTACAAAAGCTATTGACTTTTCTGAAATCAAACTAATCATCTTTGATCTTGATGGTACAATCATACCACTTCATAAGCGGTTTTATGCCGTCTGGACTGATACTTTGACTAAGTTCAATCTTCCAAACATTTCGTGGGACGATTTTATGCAACGAATCGAAGAAGACTCGTTAGAGGAAACTATTGATCAATCACTACACAAAGCGTTTCAGAAAACCTTCTTAAGTGAATATTCGCAATACTGGTCTCCAGACGATACAATAATCCCTGGAGCTAAAGAAGTTCTTATCCAATTAAAAAACAAAGGTTTTTCATTGGCATTAGCAACGGGCAGGATTTCAAGCACAGCGGAACTTGTTAATGAGATGAAACATTATGAATTAGATCACTTTTTTGAGGTATTGACCCCTCAGAAAGCTGAAGATTTCAGGTTAGGAGCTTTAGTTCCAAAAGAAAACCAGATTAAATATATTCTTGAAAAATTGAATATTTCTCCCTCACAAGCAGTTATGGTGGGAGATTATGTCACTGATATTCGTTCTGGAAAAGCAATGGGACTAAAGACGATTGCCTTACTTTCAAGTAGAGTTTCAGTAGAGATCATTGAAAAGGAAGAGCCAGATGTCATCCTTGAGAGTATTAATGATCTACCAGAAGTCATTTTTGACTGAACCCTATTCCATATAATATAATCATAAAGGACTCGAATGGAAAAAACAAGGAGGTAAAATATATGGTAAAGAAAATTGCTCTGTTTGCTTTTAATGGAGAGCCAATGTGTTTTGCACATGCTTTGCTAAATACATTAGACATGAAAGAAAAAGGATACGCCATAAAACTGATCATAGAGGGGACAGCTACAAAGCAGATTAAAGAACTCTCGGATCCAAACAAGTTATTTGCAAATCTATATGAAAAAGTAAAGAAACTGGGATTAGTTGACTGCGTCTGCAAGGCG
>NZ_JAHPYX010000187.1:0-6320 GCF_019058535.1 Candidatus Borrarchaeum sp. | reverse complement strand
TTGCTATAAGGGCAACTGTCCAGCGATCACGTGCTAAAAATGCTGTTTTATCAGCTCTTAGATCATACACTCGTGTAACGATTGGACAATTGGCATCCGAACTGAATATGAAAGAAGATGATGTGAGAGATGCGATAGTGGATCTAAGAACAGAAGGAAGAATTAAAACAACATTTGACCATGCTTCTGGCGAAGTTATAATTGGTACAGAGACATCTCAAACAACACCTCAACCAGTGATTGAAACAGAGAGTGTTGCTCAGAAGTTCTGTCCGTACTGTGGTGAGAAGATACCTTCGGGCTCTGTGTTTTGTCCAAATTGCGGCAGTTCGCTATAATAAACGTACGACATTTTTGATTTTTTTTCTTGAATATAACTTTGAAAAGCTTCTTTAGACTAAAACACCACAAACGAAAAAGTTATTTGTTACTCACTATAAACATAGGAAATAAGTCATAGAAGAGTAGGGTAAAAACCCATTATATTGGAGGTAAAAAATTGTCATTAAGCAAAGAAGAACTAAAAGCGCAATGTGAGAAATCTATTGCGTTTGAAGAACAAATTGTACAAGCTGTTAATAAAAGTACTGATGCTCTACAAAATCTTTTGCTAAAAGAACTTCTGCGAGGAGTTGCTTTCGACTCAATGAAACATGCTTTAGTATTTAGAGCAATAACAGGACTGTTAGACTTTTCACCTGCCATTAGCGACGAAGATAATGCTGTTCTAAATAGGGATATCAAAATTCATATAGAAAATGAAGAAAAAGCCATGAAACAATACGAGGAAATACTCAGTAAAATCGGGGACAGCCCAAAGGACCAGAAAGTTAAATTTTTACTAGAGACGATCATCGCAGATGAACACCGCCATCATGAATTACTTAAAACGATTAGCAAGTTCATAATCGAAAAAGAAACTATTGCCGAAGATGAATGGTTCGACTATATCTACAAATATAGCCTAGCACATGGTGCACCGATTGGATAGTCAATTAAATCACATTTAAAAGCCTAGAAGAAGCATATCATTCTTTTTACTAAAAAGAAAATTCGCTCTTCTTTCATTAAATTGCAATTCATTTTCTTTTTTTTGGAAAACATCTTGGTTTATTCTTTATTTCTTTTAGGAGTTTAGTTTAAAGCAATTTATTCAATTACCCTACAAATGAATCCGAATAAGTTAAATAAGATGCGTGAGCTATTTTCATAACGCAAGTAAAAGAAAACTAGAGTTGTTCATTAAGGGGAGTACAACTTTGACAAATGAAACTGATAAACACTCAACTTGGGATTTGCTAGGATTTGGAGTAAAAGAATTATCCATTGTATTAGTACTTGGTGTTATCTATCTTTTTATGTTCATTACCCACAGCGCATTCAACTTGTTCAACGCATCATATGCTCTTATGATTTTAGGGATCATTCTTGGTATATGGTGTGCCCTTCGAATGTCTGAAATTGCAGTAAAAGGCATTGAATCATTAGCCTATAGTTTTCTTGGTGTTGGTGCTTATGTAGCAGGTGTTCTTTCATCTATAGCCTCTAACACCCCTGAATTGGCTCTTGCGGGACTTTCTGCATATAGAGGCGCAGTCACGAACAATCCTTCTCTGACCGAATTTGCAGTTCTTCTAGTGTTCGCTGCCGCACTATTTAACGTGCTCCTTGTGGGCATAGTGATCTTTGTAGGAGCAAGACAAGCACATTCGTCGCACATGAAGGTGCCGAAAGCAGTTATAGTAGTTGAAAGCGACCTCATGCGTGCTACCGTCGTTATGCTTGGGTTGGTTTTGATTTTAGGGATAGCTGAATACCTCCTCTTCTTACAGCCAGGTAAGGAATTTCTTCCCAGGGAAGCTGCGGCGATTCTTTTACTTACCTACGTTCTTTACATAGTGTATATCTTCTTTGGAAAACCTTTGAAACAAGCTAAAGCACAAGAAGCTGAAAAAGAAGAAGCTCACGACGTCCACGTACATAAATTATCTAAGAAAGCAACCGCAGCTTTATTAATCATAGGCTTTGCAGGGATTGGCATTGGTGCTGAATTGATTACACATAGCGTTGAAATCTTTATCGAGTTTAATCCAACGATACCAATTATCATCATTTCTGTTTTAATTGGAGCATCGGGTTCTATTCCCGAGCATGCAATAGCATTAATTAGCGCAAGGAAAGGACAATTACATCTGGCTTTAGGAAATACATTGTCTGGGGTGCTTCAGAGCTACACGCTGATTATCGGTTTCATTGGCGTTATTGCATTGATACCTTTGGACCCAGCGATAATTTTTCAACTTGCAGTGGGGGTAGCGGTCGTTTATCTCATTAAGACATCGATACTTGATGATGAACAATTGGACGTCTATGAGGGTATAGTAATAATTACTGTGATGGCCTTCAGCCTGATCTTGCTGATTCGAACGTTCAGTATGTAGCATTTTGTGAATGGAGAAAAAACTACGTTTAATAGGTTCTAGAGATCAGAAAATCAGCGAACGCTTCAAAAAACTCTAACCCTTCCTTTTTTAATGATGGCTCAATAGTCAGTTGTTGTTTTGCCCGTGTAATTAATTCTTTTGCAGTAGCGGTCGCATATCCCAATGCTCCACAGTTTTTCATAAGGTTTCTAACGCGCTCCAATTCTTCAGAAGTGGCATTTGCGTTCCCAATAGTGGAGATAAAAAACTCTCTATCAGCATCACCTAGTTTCTCAAGAGTTTTTATCACTAATAAGGTTCTCTTTCCTTCTCGGAGATCACTCTCAATATTTTTTCCCCATTTATCTGTTCCAAAAGTTCCAAGTACGTCATCCTGAATTTGAAAGGCAGTAAACGCTGGAATACCAAAAGAAACAAATGTATCAAGCTGCTCTTCCGATCCTTGTGCTAGTGTTACCCCCAATAATAAAGACGCTTCAAATAAGGCGCCTGTTTTAAGTTGGACCATTTCATAATATTCTTTTTCAGCAATATCAAATCGGTCTTCAAATGCGAGATCCAATAGCTGACCTTCGTTTACTTTCCTATAGGTCGATGCATATATTTCCATGAGTTTTGATTTGACTTCATCAGGAGTTTGCAAATGATAAATGACCTCAAGCCCGAGTTCGTACAGAATGTTTCCTGCTAAAATTGCAACGGATTCCCCAAAACGGCGAACTTTAACTTCATTTTGGTCATCTATCTGTTTATAGAATTCTTGGAACTTTATATGAAAAGCTGGGGCATTACGACGTTTATCATCCCTATCAATTATATCATCGTGAACAAGGGTGGAATTATGTAACAATTCAACGCAAATTGACAATTGACGTGCTACATCTTGATTTTGGCCACCTAAAGCTTTATATGCCATAAATAAAGCTAATGCACGAAGCCGTTTTCCTCCTCTCATTACATAATCACGTATTTCCTGATACACGTCAGCGTTGATTGACTGTTTATATCTTTTAACTGCAGATGCAAGAAATAATTCCAATTCCTTATCAATAACTTGCTTATATTTTTGAAATCGTTCTAAAAAACTCATTTGAATCACATGGTTGGCGGTCTATATTGTCACTTTTAGAATGATTACGTATTTTTCTACTTTGTTTTTCAAGTTTTCGACTATATAATCCTACTAACTTTAAATAGCTTTTTTTTAGAGAAATACTATCCAATGTGTCCGCATAATTTTCAACAATAATTGTCGCGAAAATACTTAGATCGCATATTCTACAAAACAGATAAAATTAAATAGATCAACTTAACCATACTTGCAAATAACAGCCCTTCTATTGATAGGTGAAAGAAATGCTCGATAAGTTCAAAGATCTTGGAAAACTCGTTGGTATAGTAAAAGACGACGAAATTAGGGATTTATTAAAAGACTTGACCTCTGTTAATTATAAAAAACTTAACAATTTGATCCAACAAGATCCTGATAGAATTCAAGAGTTAATTTTATACTTATCAGATAAGAATAGAAAAGTTCGAACAAACGCTGCACTGGCATTAGGAAGTATAGGAGACCCTATAGCTGTAGAACCGCTAATTATTGCATTAGCAGATAAAGATAAAATGGTGAGGCGAGAAGCAGCAAACAGTCTTGGTGAATTCAGGGATGAAAGGGCATTAGAATCTCTTATAAATGCGTTAAAAGATGAAGATAGTGGTGTGCGCCAATATTCTGCACGTGCACTAGGGCGTTTAGAAAACGAGAGGGCTTTATCGCCACTTATAGAGTTGCTTTCTGATGAAGATCCATCAGTGCGTCAATGGAGTTGTGAAGCAATTGGTGAACTTGGAATAGCTAGTCAGGACGCAATTGATTCTCTAAAAGGTTTGTTGAAACATAAAAATAAGCGACTACAATTGAGTGCTGCGGGTTCTCTGGGTCGACTAGGCGATAAGAGTGGATTCGATCTAGCAATGGTTATTCTAGAAGGAGGACGTTTACTACAAAAGAAGTTTTTAAGAGCATATGCTGCTGAAGCACTTGGATATATCGGTGACCCACTAGCTAGTCCATTACTTATGGAAGCCGCACAATCAACGGATAAATTCTTGCGTGAAGCAGCTATAAAGGCATTAGAACGAATACAGTGATATTCCCGTCATACTAACACATAATCTATTAGAGAATTTTGGGCAAAATGTGGAATAAGTAAGGTCTAATGCCGAAATATTAGTTTTTTTTCAATTTCAAAATGAAATGAGTTATATGAAATATGCGTTTAACGCAATTCACTATCAGTTAACTATTAATTTAGCGTAATACAGTATCTAAAAACACCGACAAAAATTATATATAAATCGATATACATCAATGATACCTTTTTTGAGATGCTCGCAAAGTCTTCGAAAGCATAACGCGTGATGGTGGTAAATGCACTCGACATGGAGTTGTGAATGAGAATTTCGCAATTCTAATAGAAGGTTCATTTAATTGTCTTACTTGATGTACTTCAATTGAAAGAAAATAATTATTTGTTTTTAATCAAATTAATTAACTTTTCAACCTTCTTAGAATCTAAATGCCCATTCAAACGATCAAAAGATGTACAAACAACCGAACGAACTCCTATAACATCCGGCTTTAATGGGATTAGTTTTAGAATATGTTCTTCCTTTAATGATCCGGCAAGCGCTGATAGAAGCCCATGTTCATGGCATTGATCGGTGAAATCGGCAAGTTGATCCAACGACATAAAATTCAGTAAGGATTTACCGTCTTTCACTCCAGTATCTAACATTGCAATGTCGGCTTCTGAGTCTATTGCAATGTTTGGAATTGCAGAAGGAGGAACTGATTTGATTCGATATGAATCGGAATAACCTGCGCACACAACTTTAACATCTGAATTATAGTCTTTTACTGCCTTTGACACTGCCTTCATGACTTCCACAGCTTGTGATTCAGTAGTTGTTTCAAAAAGCCCTACTTTTACATAATCCACGTTTGAAACTGTGCAACCAAGCGCAGCAAGAGCCATTGTTCCGGGTTTATAGGGTGCATCTCCAATCGTTGCACTGATTTCTACATCTTTTGCAATTTCATGGGCTTCTTCAGATATACTCTTAATTATCCAGGGAAAATTCGCCCCGAGTGACCCTTCTTTAGGGTTTTTAATGTCAAGTATTTCAGTACCACCGTTTATTGCGTTGATTGCTTCTTCTCTGTTAATAACCGAAATGAGTAATCTCATCAGTTCTACCTTCATACAGTTAATCTATTTGTGTTATCGTATAATACCGAATACCAGTAACATAGGTATCAAATATTGATGTTTAATAATATAATTGATCACTCGTACACGTAATAGAGGGAGGGTATTTATAACACATTCGTAAGAAGACCTTCCAACTCGATGGAGGTTGATTTACGATATAGTTTGTTACTTATACAAAGGTCTCCCCATGCTTAAATAACTAAGAGCTGCTATCCATTTATGGTCACCAATATTGGTCAAGTTACTCAATAAGATAAAAAGGTAATCGGCGATGGTTTCTGTCTGTGCGAATAAGGGGAATTGTTCTACACTTCGTACGAACATTTTGTAATAAATTCGTGTACTCATTCAGTACAAGTTTAATAAAAACGATTGCCTTTCCTTGCGCATAAGTTGGAGTCAACTACCCCTCCCTAAAGGCACGGGGCTTGTTCCGTGAGGAGTAAGAGTAATTAGTTGATTAGCCTAAGAGAGGTCATGGTGAAACACACATGACGGTATCTACGTTATCAGGAGAGTTAAAGAACACACCAAAGGATGCTTCTCTAGTCCCTTGCTCTGTAAATGGTGGTTTAAACAGAGAGGAAACTCTCAGTGATCA
>NZ_JAHPYX010000186.1:0-11120 GCF_019058535.1 Candidatus Borrarchaeum sp. | reverse complement strand
GAGTATTATCGATAACGTCTTGATGGGTCACCATGAGGTTTTCAATCAAAACTTTGAAACAGCAAATCAGATTTACATAGGAATAACAAAACGTGGAAGAATCCCCTATTATTGGTAGGTTCTACAAGAGTCTTCTTTTTTTCATAGTAATTCATTTTGTGCTTTAATACCCAAGATATGCAAATTTCCTATATTTACCCTGTTAAGGTATTTCTTAGCAATGTGATAGCATTCTGATGCCTGGACCTTAGAGGTTGGGGGTAAATCAATCATTTTAAACGCAGGATAAAACGCCAAAAGGGAATAGGGGATATCTGGATTTATTTCCGATATAAATCGTGCGATTTGCTCTACTTCTGCAGCACTTACATACCCTGGTACAAGTAGGGTCGATGCCATGAGGATAGGTAAGTTTGGACGCTCATTATAAAACTCTTTTGCTATCATTTCGAAATTTTCGAAGGCTTTCGTATTATCGACTCCGGAAACAGCTAAACTTAGAGAGGGAGTGGCTGCTTTCAAATCGAATTTTATGTTTCCGCCAGTTTTAAGGGAATATTGGGCTGCTTTTCTTACAAGGGATGAATTACCACACCCATTCCATTCCCAGCAAATCCGTAATATCTTTTTCTTTAATTCTAAAGCACGTTTAGATGCCTTAAGTGCAAACGGTAATTGTGGTTCAGGAGAGCCTCCAAAGAAACACATACAACTAATTTGTTCGTTTTTTCGGATGGTTTTTACGAACTCTTCTACATTAATCAGGTGCCTTGGAAATTCCTTATGAGATGCATTCTGGCAGAATAAACAATTGAAATTACATCCATAAAAAAATACTGCCAAATTAGAATAGCCTTGTTCAGGTCCTTCTCTATATGCATATTCGGGATATCCTTGACCCGTACCTGCTGGGCAAAACCATGCCGCACAACAATTTGTTATATGTGGATCTAAGTAATATGATAGCATTCCTTGTTTAGTCCCAGCACCAACAAACTGTCCATTTTCATTTTTCCTTAAGCCGCAATAACCAATATCGCCTTCTCCAAGAGAACATTGATTGGAACAAAAATTGCATTGAATTCCACCAGGAGTTCTTGGAGGTTCGGCGGGTAAACCATAAGGTATTCTTGCCTTTTTATGTGCCATTTTTATATAAGGAAGTGAAGATGATGGATCCTTTCTTATACAATCACCACAAATACCTAAGAAGCCGGATATTTTAACGCTTTTTGAACCACATAATTGACATGTAACCTCTTTTGGTTGGTAAAAACGAAATATCATCCTTCAACTCTCCAATGTAGGATTTTAATTATGTAGTCCAGGTGAAATTTCAATCTTTATATTAATAAATAACTTCCAATAAAGTCTTGATCATGGAGCCAATTAGATCATATGAGAAATTTGCTGAAGTATATGATCTTGTTACACCTGAAGAATTCTATTTTGATTATTTCAATTTTATTAAAAAAATCCTCAAAAGCTTGAATTATAATCCCCAAAATATTTTGGATGTCGCTTGTGGAACGGGTAGATTAGCAAAAATTTTGCTCGATAAAGACTATGATGTCGAGGGATTAGACATATCCGAAAGTATGTTAGAAATTGCGAGAAAGAGAGGGCTGAAGGTTTATCAATCTAATATGGTTGATTTTAATGTGGGACAGAAATATGATTTGATAATTTCTACTTATGATTCGTTAAACTATGTTCTACAAGAATCAAGCCTTAAGAAATGTTTCAATTCGATTAAAAAACATCTTAACCAAAAGGGTATTTTTATTTGTGATATGAATTCCGATTATAAGATAAATAAAGTGTTGCCAGAATACAAGGTTGATTATTACGACTTTAGTGAAGTTAATGCAGAATTAATTTGGTTAAACTCATACCAGAAAAATTACTGGATCGGAGAGGTTATTTTATTTAAAAAAGCAGAAGACGGAAAATATGATCGGTTTTACGAGAAGTACATTGAAAGGGCATACGAACTAAAAACGATTAAAAAATTGCTAAAAGAAGCAGAATTCGAGATTCTTGAAACCTACTCCGATTTTGAACTTAACAAAATAAAAAAAGACTCAAAACGTTGGTTTTTCGTAAACCAGATAAAAACCGATTAACGAATTGTTTATTAATCCGAGTGTGAACTCGTCCTAAGTTCACTTTATTATAAGAGATGATGAAAGTATGCCAATCAAAGTTGCTATTGTAGGCGTTGGAAATTTTTGTTCAGCGCTTATTCAAGGTTTACAATATTACAAAGATGCAAAAGAGGGTGAAGTGGCTCTTGGCCTTCTTAACATCACCCTAGGAAAATACCAAATCACTGACATTGAAATTGTAGCTGCATTTGATATTGATAAACGAAAAGTAGGGAAAGATTTAAGCGCAGCAATCTTTGCAGATCCAAATAATGTCCCTAAGTTTGCAGAAATCCCCGAATTGAATGTTACTGTCTACAAATGTGACCCATTAGGCTCAACAGAAGGTGCTTTGGAAGAAATGATACAAGTAGATAATTCTGAGCCTGCAGAGGTTAAGGAGGTCATAAGAGCAAGCGGTGCAGAAATAATAATCAACTTGCTTCCAAGTACTGCCGAAAAAGCGTCAAAATGGTGGGCTCAAACAGCAATTGAAACAAAATGTGCTTTTATCAATCCAACTCCTATTCTGATAGCTTCAGATCCATACTGGAGCGAACAGTTTTATTCAGCAGGATGCATTGTCGCTGGTGATGACCTTATGAATCAAATTGGGTCGACTGTTTTGCATAAGGCTCTCATTAATCTGTGTGTTCAAAGGGGAGTACATATCGATGAGAGTTACCAGCTCGACATAGGCGGTGGTTCGGAATCGCTTGCAGCCATTGATGAAAAGGGCTATACAAAGAAGAGATCGGTGAAAACTGAGTCGGTTAGTAGTTCTATACCTTATGAGGTTCCATTAGTCGCTGGATCAACTGATTTTGTGGACTTCATGAAAGACGTCCGAGCTAGTTACTTTTGGATAAAAGGAAAGTGTTTTGCGGGACAGCCTGTTACTGTAGATATTAGATTGACCTTACCTGATGCAAGTGCTGGCGTGAGTGTGCTCTTAGATGTTATTAGAGGTGTAAAGATTGCTTTAGATAGAAATATGACAGGGGCTCTTGTTGAAGTTTCAGCCTATGGATTTAAACATCCGCCGATGCATATGGGTATCACAACTGCTCATCAACGATTCTCGAATTTTATTTCAGAACAGGATGCAGAAAGATCATAGGTCGTATAGAAAAACCAACTTTTTTCTTAATTTTTTGGATTTTTGAAAGAAAAAGCATGTTTAAAAAAAGTACGGAAAGGCATCCGCACCAAAAAACTGTCTCCTCATGTATTCTTCTTCAGAAATCGCAGCAATGATTTCATCCGACTCATTGAGAGGAATACGGATACTTGAAACCAGCAGATAGTTTTTCATTAAAACATCCTTGAAATCAGTTACTAGACCTGGAGTTGCTTCTGATTCATCAAAAGTCAAAGAAAGCCCAATTCCAAGTTTTCCTGTAATAGTCTGACCTCTCGAAATCTTATATTTCTTGCTACTTCGTATGTCCGAAACATTCTTAACCTTTCCAAAGCGAACGGATACTACCGTTTTACCACTTCTTCGCAAACGTTCAAATTCAGGGTTGGAATACGCAACTTCTAAGCGAGGTCGTTTTATTTCTACTTCAGTCTTTGCATTTTTCAAATCAGTCTGAAGTTTTGCGCCTAAAAGTTCTCTGTGCATCTCTGTCCGATTAAGCATTTCAAGAACTCTTTCTCTAGCAGGAATTTCTATGACAGAATCATTCTTTTCATGTAAGAAAGTGGCATTTATGCCATCTAAAATCGCTCTTTCTCGATTTACAGCATGAGCACGGTTTTCAATAATTTGGCTGCCCTTTTCTAAAAGACACAGTGCTTCAATTGCAAGCCCACTCACAATTCTCGATAAGTCTACTAACCTTCTCGGTTCTCTTTGATTGTCAAAAATTCTTGTTTCAATACGATTTCGAGTAAAACTATCTTCCTTATCGTCTGAAATGTTTGTAGAGGGGCCGCGCGGTGTAATGTCGCGTAATCTATGTCCTGTTGTGTTTGCGATTATTGTTGGCTCTTTTTCAAGTGCACCTATTTTTAACGAGTAGCGTAGGGCACCATAGTATTCATTTTGAACTAAAGCAGGCTGATGACGAGGGATCTGTAACTTTCCAAAAGGATTTGGTTTCAGAACAGTCGAGTTCAGAACACGATTACTAACCGCTCCCGTCTCTCCTTGAATGATTGGCGTATTTGCAGATAAGGCTATGAGCTCTGGAAGATGATTCCAAAGATGGTTGTATACGGCTAATATCTCTTTAGGATTCATCACCTCGTTAGCTGTTCGTTTTGCAGATACATTGATATGAGTTCCACACATAGGATGTGGATTGCTCTCAAGAGGGTGTAAACTTTGAACAAACAATTTATAGCCTAGGCTTTTTGCGGAATCTAAGAGAAGCGACCTTCCTTCGGTGATTGCTGAAGGAACTTCTGAAAGTGGAATCGGTAAACTCACATGCTCAATTTGTGCTAGGTTAGGTTCTGGATCCAGAGACCTAATTTTCAACATTATACGTTCCAATCTCTCAGCATCTTGGTTCAATAGGCTTGCAGCAGTTTCCATCAGTTGGTCTGCAGCAGCTACAAGCGTTCCATCCTTTGAAATGATTAACAGTTCCTCTTCAAGTCCGATAGCAACTTCGTACTCACGACAAATATTTTCGATGACACCCAAATCGATCCCTCAAACAGATATATTTCGTCTAGTGGGGTTAGAGTTTGATGATTCGCAATATCTTAATCGCTAGATAAATACAAAGCAATTATAAAATATTTTTTTATAAGCCTTGACTTGAAAGTAATCAAGAAGTTTTGCATTCTGTCACCGCAGTCACAAGGGAATTCTATGAGATCATCGAAGTCTGTGGAGAAAAATATGTTGACTTTAAAAGGATTTATTGAGATTCCTGGAGACATACCAGTCTTATTGACGGCGCCTCATGCTATGGGTCCACGTGCAGATCTCTTGACGGGCGAAATAGCGTATAGAGTTGCAATCGAAGTTGGAGCATATGCCTTGATTGCGACTGTCTCACGTGAAGATAAAGACTACAACAGGGCTAAGTGGAGAGACACACCTTTTCGCAAAAGGCTTCAAGAAATAATTGCAGGTCTCCTTAAAACTCATTCAGAAGTGCTTCTCTTAGACATTCATGGTATGGAAAAACCAATTACATCATTCGAAGAAATTACTGTTTTATTTGGCACGTCTGGTGGAGTTACTATTGACGTTGATTATATTGAAATGCTCCGTGAAGAACTCGAAGCAAGAGATATTCAGGGTGAATATGCATTTATGGAGGCACCTCAGTATATGGGCGGTGATATCGTATCGTATCACGGAAAGATCTCAAGAGGAGTGCATGCTGTTCAACTCGAAATCGCAGCTAAAAATAGAAAATTAGGAGAAAGGGATCTCATTGATGCTATTGTAAATTTCATCAGAAGATGGGATTTAACAAAACTATACACACATGAGTTAAAAAAGACTACAATGAGGAGATTACTAAAAGATGCTGGTGCAAAAAGAATAGGCCAAGATGCACCAGATGTTCTCCGAGATATTTTAGAAAATATAATCATTCAAACTGTCGTAAGGGCAGCCAATATTGCAAGTACGTCTCAAAGGAAGACGATAGAAGGAAAAGATATTAGAAAAGGTGCCTCAGGGCTTTTAAAGAAAAAAAGTTCGCAAATCTTCTGATCGGAAAAATAGTCAAAAAATAACTAGGAGAGGAGGAAATGACCGTAGTGACAAAAAAAATCAAGTTTCAAACTAAAGGTGAAGTAGATATCATTGATATCTCCAAGTCTGTAAATAAGGTAATTCAAGAAACTAATTTAAATAACGGAATCGCCACAGTTTTCTGTCCTGGGGCGACAGGAGCTATTACAACTATCGAGTACGAACCAGGCTTAATAGAAGATTTACCTAATGCACTTGAGAAATTCGCCCCGAAAAACGCATACTACAAGCATCATGAGCTCTGGCATGACGGCAATGGGCATAGCCATGTTAGGGCATCTATTTTAGGACCAAGTCTTACAGTACCTTTTAATGAAAAAAGACTGATATTGGGAACTTGGCAACAGATTGTTTTTCTTGAACTTGATGTAAAGTCCCGCTCCAGAGAAATAATAGTTCAAATCATTGGAGAATAGTCAATCACATATCAAATTACATTTTCTTTTTCTTTTAGACTGAATCAAGACAAGATTTTGAAAATCTATCATACCCCAGTGTTACGCATTCTTAAATCAAATATCGATGTTCTGAAATTGATTACAAAACTGAGGTATCCCGTTGTCTAGATTTAAATTAGTTGTGACTGGTCCCATAGCTTGCGGCAAATCTACTTTTATTAAAAAACTTAGTGGAAAACGAGCACTTAGCATAAATAATGATGAAGGTAGAACAGTCGCTTTAGATTTTGGACGTTGTAATCTGTCTGGAATAAAAATCTTTGCTTTTGGTACGCCAGGTCATGAACACTTCGAATTTATGAGAGAAATCTTAGTTCAAGGAGCAGATGGCTTACTTGTTCTTTTTGACAGCTCAAGACCTCACACATTTTCAACTGCAGTGAAGATGCTGCAACGATTGTTAAATAAACTTCCAGATACGGTCCCTTTTGTTCTAGTTGCAAATAAACAGGATTTACCCGATGCCTTAGACGTGGAATATTTCTCTCTAGCTGCTGGAGATTCCTTTTCTATTGTGGGTACAAGTGCAATAACAGGAGAGGGTATTGGGAAGGCTATCGCAGCTCTTTTGCGTAAAACATTGGAATGCATTCCAGCAATGTCAATTACCCCCCCTAAAGGATAGGGGCTTCCAGAGGCGGGAGTGGTAAGAAAAGTTCTTAAACTAGTCAAGTTCAACTTCTTTTCTATCTTCAGATATGTGCGCTTTTAATTTGTTTTCTGCAATTAATTCTTTCACTTTTTTACGAATTCGCTTCTCATCCCTGCCCATTTGGTCAGCTAGTGTCTTAAAAGAAATTTTGCTTCTGCTTGTGATAATTGCAATTAATGTTTTCTTTGAAACTCGTCGTGGAATGTAATAAACCGCCAAAACTATCGAAAAAATTGCAATACCAAAAACTAAGAATCCAATCCAACGTGGAAACGCAACCCAGAAGTTTATAGGACTTAATTCAGACCCTTCTATAGTACAATCTACCAAGAGACCTTCGCTTAGTCCCCAATCGTAGACTTTAACCGCAATTACATTTTTACCTTCACGTAAAATCGAAGTAACATCGTAGATCTCAGCCGTTTGCCAGTGAAATTCTGGAGCATCACCAAAATAATGTGAATCAGATCCAACAAATATACCATTGACATAAAGCCAGTAATCATCATCTGCTGTGATTTTTAGAAGTGCTGAAGTTGGGTTTTTTGTAAGGTAGAAACTTTTTCTAAAGTATACAAAAACATCATCGCCACCAGCACTTGCGGACCAGATCCATTGAGCTCTTGTGCCCTCCATATTTTGAATATCTGAGGGACTAACCTTGTGTTTATGTGGAGCGTCAACATCCCACCAGAAAGTATCTTCATAATTTACTTCAGTCCAATCAGTGGAATTAGGAGGAATTGCAGAATAGGCTTTCCAACTCCAATCTGTAGTAACTGAGACATTTTCGGCAAAAACAGGTTGAATAGCTGCCAAACTATATAGGATAATAACAAGGGCGATGATTAATGACCCCCATATCCTTTTCTTCATGATCTTTCCTCTGTCCATCACTCAGATATATCTCTAACGTTCGGTTTTATACCATTCTTGTTTGCCTTGTATAAGAGAGATAATAGTTCCGATTGTTATTATTGTATAGACTGGAACCATGAATGGGAAAGCAAGTCCTACAAATGCTGTTTTCCATTTATCAAGGCCATAAACGTACAACCAACTGCAACAGAGCGGTACTGCTAGGAGTACACACCAAATAAAGTAATTAAGGGGATATACCCACAGACCAAGGCCTGGCCATGAAAACAATTTTTCAAAGGTTAATAAAAGTATCACCAATATAAATGCGGGATAAAATATGATTGGAAATAGCATATAAGTAGCATAGGCTAATTTTCTGGTTCTTGAAATGCCAACTTGAGAAAAAAGCGTTTTGAAATGCGTTTTAGCTACTTGAATTGCCCCAGTTGCCCATCTAATTCTTTGTTTTATAAAGGCTTTCAGACTTTTCGGTTTATCTTCTGGAACAAAGATATTTGTATATTTAATTTTATTATCGCCTAATATTAGTCGTGTAGAGAGTTCTAAATCCTCTGAAAGGTAATCTTTCCAGCCAAAATCTAGAATTATGTCCGCCTTGAACAAGGCAGACCGTCCAATAAAGTCAGCTCCCTCTAAATGACTCCAGAGATAACGTAAAAAACAGCCCCAACTTTCATCAATAGATGAAAATGACTCTACAAAGCGGTTGGAACTCGTAGGCACGGGGATAGCTTGTACTCCAATTAAATCATCATCAAGTTCTGCAAGCATTCGATCTACAAAATCAATAGGAGGCAAACAATCTGCATCCAGAAAAAGGATATAATCGCCTTCAATGTGTTTCATGGCATCTCTCAGCGCGGATGCTTTTCCTCCTCGTTCCTTTCGTATCAAAAGTACATCCAATTGTTCGCGATAATATTTTGCAATTTCATGTGTTGTATCGCTTCCGATATCACACACATAAATGATTTTACAACGAGCGTTATTGTATTCTTTAAGTCGAAGTGAGGATAAAATACTTCTTTCAATCAAACGTTCTTCATTATAAGCTGTCACAACAATTGAAACATCGAATTTTTGAGAAGTTGAATCTAAAGAGGGACACACATCTTAAGCCTCAATTTGCATAAGACAACAAATATCTTAATCTTTTGTATCTAATTCCCGAAACTTAAAAAATGGCGTTAGTTCAAACGTTTTGAAATAGACTCAGGTACTAGAACCTTTATGTTTTGGTGTTTTTAGTTTGAAAACATAGTCTGCTGTATTTTGAAGCGCTATACTAAAACCAGGATCGAAGCCAATTGCGACTGTCTCTAACCCTTGTTCCTTAGCTTTGCGTAGCATAATTGCTGCGCGTGCATGTCGAGATGCGATAATGAGTGTTTTTACATTTGATTCATTTAATATAATCATAGTCTCCATTGCCATTGCTACATGGATATCTCCAAGGGCCACTACAGGATTAAATCCGCTGTTTGAAATCGCTTGCAATAACTTCTCTGGGGCGTGTCTATTAAGAAAAACCTTTGCTACTTGGATCTTACCTAATTCCCTTGCCGCATCCTCAATATATTCTAAACGGACTTGATCTCCAGCAACTCGGCGTAAGATATTTGGTCCATCGATAAGTAGCGCAATCGGCTTTCCCCCTCTCTTGAATATTTTTTTAATGATCTTCCATTTGGACGGTTGATCTTCCATTTCGAATTACCCACCATAGTTGAACAAAATAGCTACAAATTGATAGTCTTTTTAATTAGTCTATAAATGGCGTTAAATATTTAGATTTTTTGGAGAACTTGTCAATCGTCAACTACAACACTATTGTAGTGAATCTGAGAAATATTTGGAATTATAAATGTTTTCATATCTATCAATAGGACTATTTAAAGAAACCAAAGAAGAGAATAGTGTTTCATATAAGAATCCAAGTGAAATTAAGTCGTATTTTGGCTATATTTCCTTCCAAAACCCATTATGATGAGTAATCGGGTCGTTTTCTTTCACATTAAGATAAACGACTAATTAAGCCTGATAAGAGTATCATTAAGAAACAATGGGGGGACATTTATCCCCATTTCTTCGTATAAAACATCTGGAACGCTAATATCAGCGAGATATAGTGACCTCACAACTTGTTTTACATCTGGCTTCACAAGACCCGTCTTTGGTAACGCTAAGGTCATTGTAGCTGTGGCTTGAACACATGGGTTGTAGATTTCTCCTGTTGTAGCATCCAATCCAGAAGGAACATCTAATGCAAGTATTGGAATAGATAATAAATTTATTCTTTCAATCATTTTTGCGGTCCATCCACGTGGATTACCAGCAAGGCTATATCCGATCACAGCATCAAGAATTAAATCACCTTTATTATTTGATAGGGATTTCAATGCACGTTCAGCGGTTTTCTTTTCAAGAGGAAATTTCTTGAGAATGCTCCATTGCAGCTCAGGAATACCTCTAAGTTCTTCTGTTTGAAGTAATACTGTTATCTGAGCACCTCAATTGTAGAGGTGCTTTGCGCCACCAAACCTCCGCCCCCATTGTTACCTTTACCTGCAACAACTATTATTTGTTTTCCGGAGATAGATCCATCCAAAAACCTTCGTGCAAGTTCTGCCAGATTTCTTCCAGCATTTTCCATCATCTGAAGAAGTTGAATGCCATATTTTTCGATCATCAATCGATCAACTTCGCGCATTTCAGCAGTATTAACGACAGGAATTCGTAAATCCGCTACAGAAATATAATCCGCTATATCTCACCCACTAAACTTCGAGCTAAAGCAGCCGCACCAATGCCACCTGCGTCATCACCCAAAGCAGCTTTAACTATTTTAAGCCGCTCAACAGACGCCTCAATCGCATATTTACGAACAATCTGCTCCACAACTTCGATCAATTCCGGAAAGCCTTCAATAATACCCCCACCCAAAATCAAAACGCATGGATTAAAAGCATTAACAATACCTACAACACCCGAACCCAAGTAATGGATTGTTTCTTTCATTAGACGTCGGGATAGAAGGTCGTCATTATTGTAAGCCTGAATTACGTGAACTGCAGTAACCTTATCAATACTGCCCGCAAGTTCAATTAACATTTTGCCTGCTTGTAGATCTGCTCTAACTGCTTCTTGTGCTCGTTCAGCGATGGCCCAACCACCTGCATATGCTTCTAGACAGCCATAATTGGGACAATGGCATTTTCTTCCGTCAACAACAATTGTCCTATGCCCTAATTCTC
>NZ_JAHPYX010000185.1:0-7997 GCF_019058535.1 Candidatus Borrarchaeum sp. | reverse complement strand
TCCAAGGAAATACTCATTTCTTCTATAGGTATTTTACTAATTATTTCCCAATTTATTCTTCTTACTTCATTAATAAGGGTGTTTGAAATAATTAAATTTTCTATAGGTAAATATTGCAATTTATCAAAAAGAAACAAAATCAATAATGAAGAATATGAAATTGCATAATTAGAAACTTGAAAATCAATGCGGTCTTTTATATTTGGCTAACTTTGGGATCCCTACATTTTATACTATGGGCGGGCAATCCTCAACCGCGATATCTGTGCACACTTGTTCCTGCGCTTTCTTTATTTACTGGATATGGTGTTTTCAATTTTTATCATTATATTGAAAATAAAACTCGGAATTTTAGATTTACTACTCTTAAAGAGGTTTTTATTCTAGCATTTATCCTTGGTACTTTCGTCAGTTCATATTACATCACGATTAATCATAATTATTTCTTAGAATTACAATACGATCGAATTGCATTTAGAAGAGCCGCGATATGGATAAACTCAAACACGCCAAGCGATTCCTTGATAGTTACGACAAAGCCAATGCTTTTTCACTACTATACCAACCGAACATGTGTTTATACAAGTACGTACTTTGAGCAACCTACTCTTTTTCCAGAAAAGCACATATACTATATTTTTGATAATTTAGATGGCAAAAAATTTGAGAACGAAATCAATTGGGAACAATTCGTACGTAAATCTCTAGTAACTTTTGAACGGGTAACAAGAGACAATGTACTATATATTGGAGATTCCTTTCCATTTCTATATTCCAAATCTCAAGAATACATACGCGTTGTTATCGTATATGAAATAAGTCTCAGGTGAAAAGAAACTTAATGACCATGTTCCCCTATTAGAGGCACAAAAGAAACTCCGCCTCTTTTTTCTTTCGTTATTTTCCCCTCTAAATCTTTAGTCAGAAGTATCAATGTTTGAAAGAAATAAACTCCACCTATAGGTATGACTAGTTTGCCACCATTCTTCAATTGATCTATTAATGGCTCTGGTATCTTCGGACCTGCAGCCGTGACAAGAATTCTATCATAGGGGGCTTGCTCAGGGTATCCGAGTGTTCCATCTCCATGAATAACAGTAACTCTATCAGAAAATTTTGCCTGTTCGATATTTTTACGAGCGAATTCACTTAACTTCTTAACTCTCTCTATTGAAAAAACATGCCCAGAGGTTTTTTCATCACTTGGAGCAACAATTTCTGCAATTAATGCTGCGTGATATCCTGAACCTGTACCTATTTCTAGTACCTTCATCCCGATCTCTAGATCTAAGATTTCAGCCATAATCACACACATGTGAGGCGCTGAAATTGTTTGTCCATTACCAATCGGTAGCGGTGTATCATTATAGGCGTTATCTCTCAGTGAGTTTGGCAAAAATAATTCTCGAGGAACTTCTTTGAATGCACGAATCACCTTTTCTGTTTTGAGGGTTTTAGACGAAATAAAATGTCGTATAAGGCGCTCCTTTTTTTCTTCTAAAGTGCGAGTTCTTTTGTCAGTCATTATGCGATCACTCAAAAACCAAATATCTACGTTGGACTATTATACAACCTTATATTTAGACTTTAATATTTAAGAAAAGAACCAAAGAGAGCTCTAATTTTCTACGCAATTAAATAAAATGGGGTTAAATCAGATTGCCACAAGTGATTGAGAAGATTGTAGCACGAGGTCATAAAAACATTCTTGCAACGCATAAAACCACATTTGAAATAACTCAAGAACAGGAAATCAGTACACGAGCCGATTGTATTATTGCGGTTAATGCAAACATAGCCGCAATGGATTTAAAAGAAGATTTTAAGAGGCAAGCTAAAAAAACAGATGCAATTATAGAAGTTCTTATTGAAGTAGGTGGGTTGGTCGAACATATTACGGGCAAAGGGTCACCACAATTGACTCTTAGTCATTCAACAGATCTCGTAGGAAGAAAAAGTGCTTTTATTTCTGATAGAACCTTTTTAATCAATTCTGACAAGGCTGCAATAGATTTAGATCGACGTCTGGTAGAGCAACTCAAAAAACCAGATACGGAAATTATAATCACGTTAAAGGTGAAATAAAGTAAAGATCAATTGATTTTTAGATCAATAACCACTTGATAAGTATGGGGCGCAATTGGTCGAACGATTTTTTTTGTAAGTATCTTTTCAACTTGTCGTGAGAAACCCATTACTTGAGAAATTACGTTTTCTTCCATTGACTGTTCCAGTTCCTCTGATTTAAGAAAATCATAGAAATGAAGAATTCCTCCCTCTTTTTTGATGGCAGTACAAGCAACATCTACAAATTCATCAGCAGCTACTGGATGATTCATTATTACTCTATCAGCAATTCCGATAAGATTGTTTTTACTAACAACCTCTCTGGCGTCACCTACATAAGGGACCACTGTTCCCCGAAGTTTATTGAGGTTAATGTTTTTTACGAGATATTCTATAGCATTAGGATTAACATCAATTGCATGTACATTTGAAACAACTTTACGAGCAATTAAAATAGAAAATGGCCCAATTCCACAAAACATATCGATTACAGTTTCGTGTGGCTTAACTAAAGAAGCAACTCTGTTATGTTCTGTGCTTAGGCGTGGACTAAAAAATGCTTTTGTAACATCTATTGCAAACCGACATCCATATTCTCGATGAATCGTTTCAGTTTGATTTTCTCCAGCAATAACCTCATATTTTCCTACTCGATATAGATCTTGTATAACGTCCTTTTTATCTAAAACGGTTTTAATATGTTTATGAGACCTTAGTAATGCTTCTCCTATAGTACGTGAATGTTGTGATAACTCTGGAGGGATATCTAGGATCGCAATATCCCCTATCACATCATAACTATGAGGTACAAAAATAAGTTCATTTGGTTCCAGGACTCCCTCAAGAGTTTCAAGAAGATTCTTAGGCCCTTGATTTTTAACTTGGAAAACCTTTTCTCCGATAGAGAAATCTTTCACCAAAGAGGCAATTAATTCCTTCTCGCTATCTGACGGAAGTTTAGCCAAAGGAAAATAGATGTAATTTTCATCTTTTTCGATTTGTAGTTTCGCATTGATAAGCGATTGACGTACCAATAGTTTTCTTACAGGTTCGCCCTCGGTTTTATGTATACAGAGATAATATGCTGTAGACATCAGATAACTCTCATTAATTTGTAGTTATTGTGAAATAGAACACTATTTCTTCTTCGCCTGGATGAAACAATTTGGACCAAATTTATTGAGGATTGGCAAAGAGTCAATTACGGAGGCAATTGCTTTGGCTAACGGATGCGCCTTTCGTATCACGTAACTCGAAGAGAAAAGGATAATCAAACCTAGTCTTTTAATGAAATGTTCAATCTCAATTATATTTGACAAGTATACTAAATCATCCTTGTCGCCACAAGCGAAAGCAGGGTCTTTCGAAAGGCGTGGTTTTAAAACTAATGAAAAAGTGTGGTTTTTCAAAAGATTAAGTTGAAGATACATAATAAGAAACATAATTAGGCGTTTTAATTGATTCTTACTAACTATTGCACTAACAAATGCAATAAAAGCTGTTTTAAGATCGTTCCTTCCTTTCTCAACTCCCTTTTCTGATACCACAACAAATGGACTTGCAAAATTTGGAGTCTGAATTAGGACAGAACCTTCTCGTTCAGTTACCCTTGAGAGTTCTGAGATGCACGAACCAGGATTCGGAAGGTGTTCAAGTAATTCTTGACATTCTACGATTGTAAATGCATTATCCTTGAAAGGTAATCGTGTTGCATCTCCTATAAGAAATTCTACCTTGTGGTCAATTTGTTCAGAGATGGCCATTTTCTTTCCGAGGTAAATACCCGCTCGTGAAATATCTAAGCCAACTGAAAATATGCCTTCTGTTGCGACTTTTCTTACAATTACGCCACTGCCTGTACCTACGTCAAGAAACATACCATTTTTTGATTTTCTTATTAGAGATTTGAGCCCCGGGAAAAAGAGTTTACCTACCGTATCTTCTTCCTTTCGATGACGTTCTGCATTTTCAAAATACTTTTCATAGGTGGAATAATAGGTAAACAAACGCCTTCTCAGAGCTTTAGACAGCTAATTAACCTCCATTGCATCAAATAACAGAAAGTTACATACAAAACGTTTTTATAATTTTCAGCGATAATCTCCTTTTATCTTATTAATTTGATTTATGGGCCCGTAGCTCAGCTAGGTAGATCAACCAGATAGTTGAGGCCGACAGCGTCGGGCTCTTATACCTATTTTCTCAGGTAGAGACACCCGATGGCCACGGGTTCAAATGATCCAACCGCAATGATGGATCTGAAAGTCCCGTCGGGCCCGCCATTCTTTCAACAAATTATTTGCGTTTTGGGTTTTTAGCCAAAATCTTTTCATAAATCTTAATATGCTTTTCAGATATTTTGTCAAGAGCATAAACTTCTTCGATTCTTTTCCTTGAATTCTTTCCAAATTGTTGAATTATTTCAGGTGATTTGACAAATTTTCTAAGCAGTAAAGACAGTTCTTTATTGTTGTTGGGATTGAATAAATAACCTGTCTCTCTATCAACAAGAACCTCTTCGATTCCACCTACTTTAGACCCGATGATTGGTTTTCCACAAGCCATTGCTTCCAAAATTACAGAAGGTGAGGGATCAATTAAACTAGGTAATATAAGGGCATCACAAGCATTGTAAAACTCGGGCAAGCTTTCATATGGTATGTTTCCTAAAAATATTATAGAATCAGTCAAATTTAATGAGGAAATTAGTGTTTTCAAACTCCTTTCTTCGCTACCTTTTCCAATAATGAACAACTTAGCATTTAACCCACTTTGTAAAACGTATTTCATGGCATGAACGAGGCAGTGAATGCCTTTTGATTTTTCTAATCGCCCTACAAAAAGAAATTTGATTTCATCGTCTGAGAGGTATTTATTAAGTGCGTTACTTCTTCGTGGTGTAAAAAGACGAGTATCAACCGAATGATAAAGAATATCGATAAACTTAGGTTCTGCACCTTGGTTGATTAAATATTCGCGTGATTTCGTTGTTTGTGCAATATATCTATCACATCCACGAACCACATTTTTTCCAATGAAGGTATTGGTTAGAGATCGAAGAAGTCTCCAACCAATATTCTCAATTGTATAGCCGTCGTAATGTTCAGTAAGAATCATTGGGATACTGGTCCTAGTCCTTGAAAGAAACGAACAATAGAAAGTATTCAACTGATAATCTTCATGGAGATGTAAAATGTCAAAATCCTCAAATGACAGCACTTTCGGGATCGATATTGGAAAATATGGTCTTAATTTGAATAGATAAGGCGTATGAATGATTTCTACACCCTCTAAATTCTTTTCATTTTTATGAGGGCAACAAAAAATTGTAAGTTTACAACCTCTTTCTACAAGCCCTTTACAAAGGGTGTGCGAACTTGGATGATCAAAGTACGGATAGACCATTAGAATCTTCAAATTTTTTTCACTTCTATTGAGTTTGTAATATTTTCTGAGTTCAGAAGTGAACCTAAAGAACAAAGTCTACTTACCTTTATTCATTTCATACAATAAATATGAATGGAAAAATCACTTTCATAGACTTTATTGAACTGTGTTGATGTATCAATTAATTCTATAGTGCCTTCCTCTAAACCGAAGGATTCCTGAAGCAGGAGATATGTAGCATTGTGTATTTGAGCACTATTTAGAATGCGAGAAAAATTCGCATCTGTACCTGAAAAAATGGTGTATCTTTTGGAAAGATATTCTACATCATCTCTCCAGCCATCATTAAGTAATTTTATTGAATCTAGAGTGTATTGATCAATCCAAATGCAAGCATTTCCAACAATTTCGATATCAGATGACACCGTGTATGTTTTTTCATATATCGCATAAGTAGATGATGCGCAAATAAGAGAAAATAGAAAAGTAAGTAAATAAATTCTCCAAGAGTAGAGGATATGTGTTTTTTCACTGAAGAACAGTTTTAAAACGCCAAAAGCAAGGATTCCAGATAAGGCAGGGAGCATTGGCAAACTTAGTCTAATTCCTTGAATTTCCATATGATCGAGAAGATATACAATTACTATAGCCGTAAAAACAAATACAATTGTCATAAGAACAATATCAGAATCTTGGCGTCTTCGTAAGAGTTCAAAAAGCCCATATAAAAAAGTCAGGGACATTAAAATAGGCGTAATATACGAAATGATAGAACTATTTCTGCTAAGAACCCAAAAGTATGCTAGCAATCTTTCAGGCTGATTGAAAAAAATCAGGTATGATCTTTCAATGATAATGACTTCTAAAATATTTCTTTGTGAAGTAGATCCAAATAAGAATGCAGCAGGACCAAACGGGTTTCCATATGCAATATATGGTCTTAAATACCAAAGGTTACCGACTAATAAGCCAATGACCATTGTTAAAAGCAAATTAAATACCTTAACATTCTTCTTCCTATAATAAAGGAAAAAAATAATCAACAGAATGAATGCTATGGTAAAACCAGTAGCTTTCGTGAGGATCGAAAGACCAAAACTCAATCCTGAAAGAATTAACATTTTATGATTCTCATCAGATATACCTCTAAGAAAAAGAAAAACACAAAAAATTGTAAGGAACGTGATTGCAGTACTAACGTAACTTATTACACTAAAATACAAATGAAGGGGGATAATTGCAAGGAAAAACGTAGTGAGTAAAGCTATATCTGTCCTAAATAAATATCTAATAAATACAAATGCAATGAAAAGAGTCATGACCCCAAAAATGGGTGATAAGAACTTCATGATTAAAGCATTTGATGTAGTCTCATAGAGTTGTGCTGCAATTAAGTGAAAAAGCGGTGGATGCCAAAGGAATGGGTAGTGACGAAAGGTATCAGCTTGAGGAATATGTCCTAATATAACTATATTTTCTGCAATTGCTAAATGCCATGTAGCATCAGAACTCACTGGATGAATAATTGCAAAGTAGAATCGTAAAAGAGCGCCAAAAAAAATTATTAACATAAATGTCAGTTTTTCAGTGATTTTCATTTGGATACGCCCTTTTAAGGATTAGATGTATATTGCCATAAAATCTAGTTTCTCGATATACAATCTAGCTGATTTTTTTCAATACTTGTAGTAGTTGATGAATCAAGATTTAACGAAAATATAGACTTCAGGAATCTCATAAACCTCTATAATTTTTGCTAATGTAATCTCTGGAAATATTTCTACCAGTGAAGCAAAATCTTTGTATTTTTCAGGTGTGTATCTACGAATTAAAAAGACGCAAGTATTGTCTTCAATAAGATATCTACTTAATTCAGCGCCATTAAAGTAATCTGCTATATATCCACTACCATAAATACGTGGGTATAGGTCTTTAGCAATAAATTCAAATCCCCACTTTGGCATGGGGAAAATCACAGTATCGGCAGAATAGTTTTCCTGTTGTAAATACTCTATTGACTCCTGCCAGCCGTATCCAGACCATCGTGAATCAGTGATCTTCTTGAAATCCGAATGAATTTGAACTTCCCTGGGAGTGAGTATCAAAGCGCAACTAAAGAAAAGAGTATATGAAACACAAATTGAAATGATGGCAAGGGAAATTATATTACTTGGAATACTAATCTTTATCCCTTTATCGTTAATTATCTCAGGCACTTTTTCTGAAAGTAGGGTTAGGCTAACACCCGCAGTTATACAGGCAGGAGGCACTATCGAAAGAATATATCCGGTAGCATGGTTATGAGGCCCCCAACTTGTAAATAATTCTACCAGAATCCATATGACTGGCAGCAGTTCGATTGTTTTTTTTCTTGAGAGAAGCAGACCTATACCTAAAATGAATAAGACAAAAATCAAAACGGTAAACATGTTTAGGAACCATGCTAATTGGTCTGCTAAGATTGTTGGAATTGTTAACACTCTTGAAATAAGACCAGAACTTGTTTGTGAAGTTGTTACTAAATTGGTTGCCCTAGTAGCAGC
>NZ_JAHPYX010000184.1:0-7042 GCF_019058535.1 Candidatus Borrarchaeum sp. | reverse complement strand
GATACATACATAGTCCTTTAAAATATCTCCAAAAAATTGCAGCAGTTTTGCATACCGTTCATTATTTTCAGTTTCTTCTCTTATTTCAATATCTTCAAGAGTCGCCTCTTTGAGAATTTCTTTAAGAATTGTGGTCACGATTTTAGGGCTTAGGGTCTGTTTCCATTCCCTTTGGGAATAAAGTTGCTCTAGTTCTCTTAGTGTAAGCTCTCCGATAACTATTCTGGCATCCTTATCCGTTAAAGTTTCGGAGAATTTCATGTTCATCTCCTTCTCAAATCATATTGAACAATATCCGTAAACGGAAATATTTACACTATTTCATAGATAGATTTATAATATAAATATTGTGGCTTAATAATCGTTCATTATGGTATATCTAAATGGAAAAATGTCCACAAAAGCAAAAATGCATTTATCGTTCTCTCTTTGATAACAACTATGGTTAAAAAAGTGTTTCTTAATTAACCGTCAGTATTTCTTTACGATATTCTTTAATTGGCTTCTTTTGTATGCTTTTTATAAGCGGGAACTCTTTTTCAATGCTTTTCTAATGAATGGAGCATTAACTACAAGAAATTAACTCGAAGTTAATCGAATCCGTACAAAGGTTTATAAACTATTATTTCACTATATGGGATAGATAGTTCGAAAAAATAGAACTATTAGTCCCAAAAGGGTGATTTAATGGGTAAAGAAAATGAGAAAGAAAAGAAGAAACTATCACCAAAACAATTGCTTGAAGCACTTCGTGAGCAAAAAATCATCACATCTCTTTCTGAGCCTAAAGGAATAAATGAGCTACAATATTTACTATCAGAGAGTGATGATGACACGCCTCCTACGCCTGTTCCAAAATCAACCATTTCAAATAAGTTGAAGAGATTAAAAACCCAGAAATTGATAACACAACATAGAGAGCACGTAGAATTTGAAGAATTAGCTAGTCCGAAATATAGAGGTTGGCGAAATATTAAGGAATATAAAAATGGAAGTAAAGACCTTGAATTTGGTTTTGCACTAACCACTAACGGTAATCGTGCATTAGAAATCTTGAACGATAACATTGAACCCCTTGAGGAAACTAAACTCAAAAAACCCAAAAAGGAGGATTGAATAGGACTGAAGCATTTAGATTATTTAAAAAATATCTTTGAAGGAGATATAAACAAAATAATAAGATTTGGAAATTTACAAAGCTACAAGAACATGACTATAATCCCGCTTATTTTAGAAGGCGATGAAGCAGAGTTCATGACTATAAAGGAAGCCGAATTACAAAACGCAAGCCATATTAGTGAACAAGAATCGGCAAGCGTGAGCGAGTTGGAAGTCGTTAATTCATCGAAAATTCCGATTTTGATACCCTTCGGGCACACAATCTCGGGTGGCAAGCAGGATCGAGTTATTTACCAACCATTGCTTGTTCCGCCAACTCAGACAGGCAAACCAATTCCAATTCCTTCAAGATGCGTGGAAGCAGGAAGATGGTCATTTGAACTTGAAAATTCTACTGAAATTGCACCAAAAGGAACAGAACACCGTAAATTCAAATCAGCAAAGATCCGCCTGAACCCGTCTATCATGTCTAACGCCATGAAGGAGGAAGGAGATTCACAAGGTTCAATCTGGGGCGGAATTGAAGCACAAATGGCAGTATTTGGACAAACGACAGATCAAAACGTATCACGTTCCTATAATAAATTAGCCAGTGACCAAAAAGAGCGTGTTGAAAAATATACTCTTCATTTTGAAGATGTAGAAAAACAGTGCGGTGTTGCCGTATTCATTAACGGGCAATTAAATGCGCTAGAGTTCTATGGGAATAAAAAAGCTTGGAAAGAAGTCAGAAATGAGACCTTGAACGGCTTTATAATGGAAGCAATTTTAAGGATGGATAAAGAAGAATCTAAAGACGTTTTGAAAAGCAATGAAGACTACTGGAAAAAAGTATCAGATGCTCTCGCAGAAGCAAAGATGTCCTTTGAAGAGGAAAAACAAGGTGCAGGGCTTGGATCTGTGATACGATTCGGAACAGAGGATGGAAAGTGGAGTGGGATAACTCTCATGCACAAAGAAAAGTTATGTCAGTTTTACATTGTTGCAAAATCAGCGCTTCCCGAGACAGATAGAAGCACAATGCAAGTTCAAGAATTTAGAAATGTTGACCTTGAAGAACAAAGATTTTAAAGTAACCGAGATGACCTTGACGATCTGTATAGATAAGATCACTGGAACTGAAAAATATTAATAAGTCATCTCACTTTTTTTATTTTGTTTATTAAAACATTGTGATTTATGAGGTCAACAGAGTGTTATATTTATACGAAAAAGAAATAATTGATCTTCTGAAAAAAATCCTGAAGAACAATGAAGAATCAATTGACTTGGCAATTATTTATGGTTCATTTGCAACTGGTAATTACCGTCCAGACAGTGATCTTGATTTGCTAATTGTAGGAGATAACAATAAAAGGGACGCTCTTCAAAATGAACTTTCGGAAATATATCTTAAATACTCTGTGCCTGTCTCTTTAGTTTTTCTCTCCAAAGAAGAATATCGTCATAAGAAAGGAGATCCTATAATTAAGAACATTCTAAAGGAAGGCATTCGATTGTCAATCACCCTCCAAAAAAATAGAGGGCTTGTTCCGTGAGGAGCAAGAGTAATTGGTTGATTAGCCTAAGAGAGGTCATATAGTCTATGGCGGTATCTACGTTATCAGGAGAGTTCAAGAACACACCAAAGGATGCTTCTCTAGTCCTTTGCTCTGTAAACGGTGGTTTAAACAGAGAGGAAACTCTCAGTGATCATCGTATAGTACTGACTGATAACTTTGGCGAAGAGAACCTACTCCCTTGGTGTGGGGAGCGGCGGGACTTGCGAGTACCCGTCATTAACACACCACCTGAGGTTGGGTACACCAAACCCTGTCTCCGCAGAAAGGGTAGTGTGAGCAACGCCCAACCTCAATTCCTCCCCCCAACATGTTGGGGGGTCTCCTTGAGGTGGTAATTATGAGTGAAAAAGAAAACACGTTCAAGATTGCCAAAGAGTATATAGAGCGATCAGATAAAGCAATTTCTGCAGCTCAGCTTCTCTTTAAAAATAAATTTTACGAGGATGCGATCAGTCGAGCCTACTATAGTGTTTTTCATGCTTCAAAAGCACTTTTATATCTTTTAGGAGAAGATACAAGAACACACAAAGGTCTCCAAGTTGTTTTTGGAATCCGGGTTATTAAAGAAGGCCTCTTAGAAGAAAAGTTTGGTAGAATTCTAAATAAATTACTTTCATTTAGAGAAAGCGCGGATTACGGAATAGTCTCTTTTATATCAGAAGATGACGCAAGAAGCGCTATAAATGATGCTGAAGTTTTTATCACTAAAATAAAAGACATATTATCCGTCAGATTTAATTTTTGAATTATTTTACTCTTCATCTACGTTTTTTGGTACTATCTGAAGTTCTGAAACAAGTAAGAGGCGAAATTAGGTGAGCTTATGAAAATAGCAGACTTCAAGGATTTTTCGAAACACGACTTAATTGAACTAATTAAAATGTATAGTGAAAGAGATTTAGGTAAAAATATAGAAATCATAGAAAACGCGTAAACACATCGCCATAATTTGTTTTAATGAGGTTATATCAGAAGTAATCATACAATCAGGTTTCCTCTCAATTTGCCTAACTTCATAACGCTGAAAGCGGTTTTCTTTTTTGATATTTTACTTATACAAAGGGGAGTCTGTTCTTAAAAAAAGGTGATTGTATATACTAACTCTGTAAAGCCGCATCATAAAGACTAATACTCTTCTTAAGTACGTGTCTTAGTAACTAATAGTTTAATATCGAGATACGAAAGGATTTGAGAATATCGTGATTAGGCGGGCCACCCTTAGCTTAAACTATGTGACTAAACTTAAACAAAGTATACTGAATAACTTAATTGATGAATATCTCAGTTTTATGCAGAAATGCATCAACACCCTCTGGAATCATAATATATTCGAAGGCTCATTTGTCCCTAAAAAATATTACCTGCACATAAGGACATCACTGACAGAACGATACAAGCAATGTGCCGCCAAACAGGCACTCCAGAATGTCAAGTCTCAGCGTAAACGTACCAAAAAAACCAAACCAGTCATTTGTAAAGCCACACTTGAACTGGACCAACGCTTTGCGCAAATTAAAAAAGGCAACAACACCTTTGACCTCTGGATCAAAATCTCTATTTTAGGTGGCAGACCCATTTATCTGCCAACCAAACGACATCATCACTTTAACTCTTTTTATAATAAGGGTTGGGAGTTATTGAAGTCCTGTAGGCTACGAAGAACCAAACAAGGCTTTTTCCTTGATGTCTTCTTCGAGAAGCAACTGCCCCCAATAAGAAAATTGGGAGAGATGGTAGGTCTGGACCTGGGCTTTCGCAAACTAGCAGTGATATCTGATGGTCAAATCGTTGGAGGAACATTGAAACAGGAAATAGAGCGGTTTTACAGAAGGAAAAAAAGCCACCTAATAATTAAAGAACACATCAATAGTGAGTTGAAGAAGATAGATTTCACGAGAATAAGAGTGCTAGTGATCGAACGCTTACGAGATGTGAAGAAAGGACGAAGTAAGAAAGCGCGAAAATATAAAAAGAAGCGAAGAAATCGTTACACTAACCGACTGCTCTCACACTGGGCTTATCGTCATGCTTGTACCAAATTGGAGTTGCTCTGCGAGGAAAACCGTGTTTTCCTGATAGAGGTGTACCCATACTGGTCGAGTCAAGTCTGTCACAAGTGTGGAAGCAGGGGTATCCGTCGAGATGAAAAATTCGTATGTCCAGCTTGCGGTTATAAGGGTGACGCCGACTATAACGCCGCATGCAACATACGAGATCGCGGGCTATCCCTGGGAGTATATGGTCCCCAGTCCTCTAACTACTTTCCACTTGTTCCTGTGGTTAGTATGGAAGAAGTTTAATATTTTTCTACGAAAGTAGTAACTATAGTGATTTATTCTTTGTTATGGATGCGTTATGGTTTCTGACAACAGAGAAAATGACTGATTATGAAAGCGCTTTAAAAATAGACGTTGATGTATGGAAAAAATATGGAAGAAAAGAAGCAAAACGATTGAGATCGTTATTCAATGTACAGGACAGTTCACTTGAAACGGCTCTAGAAATATTGATTCGTGCACCATTCATGCTTCAAGTAGAATGCCATTATGAGATGCTCA
This sequence comes from Candidatus Borrarchaeum sp., assembly GCF_019058535.1. Taxonomy (NCBI): domain Archaea; kingdom Promethearchaeati; phylum Candidatus Borrarchaeota; class Candidatus Borrarchaeia; order Candidatus Borrarchaeales; family Candidatus Borrarchaeaceae; genus Candidatus Borrarchaeum; species Candidatus Borrarchaeum sp. Next base: position 1,803 of record NZ_JAHPYX010000184.1, on the reverse strand, counting down.
CTGATAGCGAGGCTATTCTTCATATTGAATATTGCCGAACTCTTGAAGCAATGAAAAAGGCTGATAGAACTAGATTCGTTTGCGAACCAGTCAGTGGAGCTTATTTTATAGCATTTGCGAAGGAAATAAATCCAAATATTAGAGTAAGACCAATAAGGCTTCCGCCAGCGTATATGGAAGGCTGTGAATGGAGTTTTTCTATTTAATAATGGTTAAATTGAATATATTTTTCTCCTATTTTTTCGGTGACCATTTTTTCGCTCATATCCCTTCTTAAAATTATGATCTCTACAAGAAGAGGGGACAAAATGACTACTGCTCACTTGAATATCATTATAAGTAAATTGATCCCAAACACTGATTGAGCATTCCTGTGAAAGTATGATAAACAAGATAATTGAAGAGAAAAGCAAGTGGTTTTGATTATGAAAGCTATGGTTCTTAGAAAGCCTGATAGTATCGAAAACTCGCCACTCGAATTGGAGGACATTCCCATTAAAAGACCACTATCTGAGGATGAAGTATTACTTAAATTAAAAACCTGTGGCGTGTGTCACACAGATTTACACATCGTTGAGGGTGAATTAGATCCCCTACCCAAATTACCTATCGTACCTGGACATGAAATTGTGGCTGTCGTTGATGAATTAGGGGAAAACGTAAAGAATTTTAAGAAAGGAGACCGTGTGGGTGTTGCATGGCTCTATTCTACTGACCAAACTTGTAAATATTGCGTTCGAGGCCAAGAAAACTTATGTCCACATGCCAAATTCACCGGATTTAGTGAGAATGGCGGTTTTGCAGAATTTGTAACCGCTCCCAGCGATTATATTTATCTTCTACCAGAATCTTTTGATGATATTAAAGCCGCTCCTTTAATGTGTGCGGGAGTCATTGGTTATAGGTCCCTTAGACTGTCAGAAGTAAAACCTGGCGAAACACTGGGGTTGTTTGGGTTTGGAGCTTCTGCACATATAGTAATTCAGATTGCTAACCATTGGGATTGTGAGGTTTTTGTCTTCACTCGCTCAAAAGAACATCAAGAACACGCGAAAGAACTTGATGCTGCTTGGGTTGGAACTTCTAAAGATATACCTCCTAAAAAAATAGATAGAGCGATCTCATTTGCGCCATCCGGACCTTTAGTGTTGGATATACTTCAACAACTCGATCGTGGTGGCACTTTAGCTATAAATGCGATCTATTTATCAGATATTCCGCCGATATCCTGGGATCTTTTATGGCATGAGCGTAAGATTGTGAGCGTTGCAAATGTTACACGTCAAGATGCCATCGAATTCTTGAAAATAGCCCAGGAAATCGAAATAAAAACGGAAACTGTCCCTTATTCATTGGAAAATGCAAATCAAGCTCTGAGTGACCTTAAATATAGTCGATTTAATGGAGCAGCCGTGTTAAAAATTAGTTGAATATTGAAGATTTATTATCGAGGCTGAAAGCCGTTGCTAAAAGACAAACTTCAAACGGTACCAGATGTTCCTGGAACTTATTTACTGAAGGGAAAAAAAGGCAAAGTTCTTTATGTGGGGAAGGCTAATTCACTAAGAAAAAGACTGGCATACTACGTCCACAGTAAGAGTATTCAATCACCCAGAATTCGATTGCTTGCCGAAAAAATTGAGGATTTTGACTTTGTAGTAGCAAATAATGACGTAGAAGCACTTATTTTGGAAAATAATTTCATTAAAATTTATCGACCGCGTTATAATATTCGTTTTGTTGACGATAAGAGTTATCTCTATATTAAAATCACAGTCAATGAAGAATGGCCAAGAATCTTGT
>NZ_JAHPYX010000183.1:0-8890 GCF_019058535.1 Candidatus Borrarchaeum sp. | reverse complement strand
TTGTTCGTATTGCTTAGCACTTGCTTTTCTTGTAATACTATGGTGAATATTAGCATGAATAGTCGTTGCATACTCACCCAAACTAGCCACACAAGCTTCTCCTGTCTCTATAGCTACAATTAAAATAGGAGGTCTTTTTATTTGTTCAACGGCTTTTTTCAGACGTATTAACATATACTTAGGCCAAAAGTCTTTTCTTAATTTAAAACGAGTTCCGACTTCTAGATTGATTGTATGATAATCTCCTAAGGAGATAAGATCTTGCGGTCCTGCAACTATTTTTCCAGTTACACGTAATCTATTTGAAAAACTATGATAAGAAACTTTTTCGACTTGGATCTCAAGGAATATGGGGCGTCGCTCACCCTTATCAGAACCCTCATCAGAATCCTTTTTTTTAATTCGTCTTGTAGTTCTAGCAGATAAAAAATCTCCAAAAAGAATAATATTGTAACAAACCCAAAGGTCGTCTAGATTTTCGACTTTTATTTCAATAGTACCCCTTTTATCCAATTTTTTTGTTCGCACAACATTCACATCAAAAATTTTGCTACCAAAGACTATGGAAGTGATTAGTAGAAAAATATATCGACATGTAGAGCAAAAAGAGAGTTTACCAGATTAATAATATTTGTAAGGTTTTTTTCTAAAATTAAACTGCATTGTCATACACGAAGGAAAAATTGAAAAATGCAGGATAATGTGAAGTATCCAGAAAATGGCTTATGAAGGAATGGATAGCTACCTTATTACAGCTTTTACGATTTTCATATTCTTTAAACTGTTTTATGTTAGGATTTAGAGAATTTAGATTCAGTTTCAGGAGGTAAATAGATGAAAGTTAAAGAACAAATCAATTCTGGAGATTTAGTAGTACCTGGTGATGTACTAGGAGTAATTGAAGAATTTATTGCCGATAGCGGGACGTATGAAGAAGGCGGATTAATTTTAGCGAGTATAATTGGAAATGTTAATGTCAATACAAAGACAAAACGAATTTCAGTCATCGCAAAAAATAATAAACCAATCACTCCTGTTAAAGGGGCAATCGTTTATGGCAAAGTTTCAGATGCCAAAAAGCAACTTGTCGATCTTACGATCGGAAAGATCGATTCCACTGAATTACATACCCCAGTGACTGGTACGTTGCATATAAGCTGCGTAAGTGAGAGCTACACTGAGAACATGACCGATGCATACCGGATTGGTGATATTGTAAAAGCACACGTTGTAGACGACAAAAGACAACCATGCTATATATCAACTGTTGGACACCAATTTGGTTGTATATTAGCAAGATGTACAAGATGTGGGGCGTATTTACAAAGAAAAGGACGATCAACATTGAAATGTATGGATTGCGAGAACGTCGAACGACGTAAGATTTCTGAGGATTATTTATCGATTTGAGCTTGCAGTGACTTAAAACAAAAATAAGTGCAAATGCTAATGCTTAACATATATTTTATTTTTCCTTTAAACGGTCAGGCTCAAGAGAGTGAAATGATTGGCAAGGACATACAAGAAGGAAATGGTAATAAGGGTTAGCAATAACGAAGAACGTGTTTTTTTTATTAACCAGCTTGAGAGAATAAAAGTTGTAGATCTATATCTATCTGCAAAGCCGGGTTACATTCGTTTGCGCCTTGCAGGATCGCGCGAAAACGTTAAGCTCGCTATCTCAGAAATTAAACATATACAGAAACAAACAAAGGGCCTGCTTTATCCAGATAGGCAGGGTTTATTCAATTACGAAATAGGTTTTCTATTTCGTGAAGCAGGAGCAACGATTCGGGTAGAATTACTTCGAAAACTGCTTCAACACAAAGGGTATAAAATAGATAGTTCCACTTCAGATTTCATCAAAAGTGATGCCCCACTTCAGGTAATAATTGACTATATTCATAGTTTAGACTCTTTGATAAGAGAGACTGATGTTTTTATTAAACCAAAAGTTGTCCGTGAACAATTAGCAGTTCTTGCGGTAATAAGTGATTTAGACCTATTTACAATCCTTGAACGTGCTTTAGAATCCGGAATGATCAGAAAAGATAAAAAAGAAGAGGATCGATATAGTTTTGCAGTCAACATAAACAACTTTTTAAAAGCATTCGTAAGCAATCATATAGACGATAACGAAAGCATCTAGTTCGTCATATTTGTCAATTACCCCGCCCTGAAGGACGGGGCTTGGGATGGTGATACCAACGCAAGAATTGACTAGACTAAGTTCTGCAAGAACTACGTGTATTGGGCTACAAGAATGGCTGGATGCCTCCCTAGTTCAGCCCACTTCGGAAGAATCACTCAATTCCACGTCTACCACTAATAGACTACGCCCGATATACCTTGTCGAAGGGAAACACGACTCTGACAGGGAGACCGCAATCGGTAGAGTTCCTGTCATCAGCAAAAATGGCACCCCATTAATGCCCTGTACATCTTCGAAAGCCAGAAAACTCTTAGCACAAAATAAAGCCACTAAGAAACGCAACAAACTGGGCTTATTCTATATCCAGTTACATTTCGATCCTAAACTCCCCGTCACACAACCACTGGCCATCGGCGTAGATCCGGGCACGAAATTCGAAGGCTTCTCAGTCGTTGGAAATGTTGAGACCGTAGTCAATATTATGTCTGAGGCGGTAACTTGGGTGAAAAAGAAGGTGGCACAAAGGCGAAATGCACGAAGGACGCGAAGAAAAAGAAAAACTCGCCGAAGGAAATGCAAGAAAAACAGATTAAAAAACCAGACAAGAATACCGCCTTCAACCAAAGCCCGCTGGGATGCCAAACTGAGAATTATCACTCAATTATGCACAATAATCCCTATCAAATATGCGGTGGTAGAAGATATTAAAGCTGTTACAAAGAACTATCAGAAGAGATGGAATACCAATTTTAGCCCATTAGAAGTAGGTAAGTTGTATTTCTATACTGAACTCCAAAAACTGAAGCTAACCGTAATACTAGCGCAAGGCAACGAAACAAAGAAGTTGAGAGAACTATTGGGATTAAAAAAGAAGAAAAGTAAATCAAAACCGATATTTGAGACCCATTGTATAGACGCTTGGGTAATAGCCGCCGCCATAACCGGAACACAATATCCTACCACAAAAAGTCTGTACTATGTAACTCCGTTACAATTCCACAGACGCCAATTACATAGGTACAACTGTTCACAAGGAGGCATACGAAAGAGATACGGCGGAACAATCTCATTAGGGCTAAAACGCGGCACATTAGTAAAGCATAGCAACTATGGGTTATGCTATATAGGCGGGTATACCCACAACAAGCGATTAAGCCTGCACAGTGCAGAGACTGGTAAACGTCTGACACAAAACGGTAAGAAAGAAGAATGTACTATACTCACACGCATATCGTTTAGAACGCAATTCCTCTCCCCCGTAAACAGGGAGTAACCTTGCGTCATATTTATGAATAGTTGATTAAAGTCATATTAAGAAGAATTTCATGAATTACAGAATTTTTATGGTCATTCTTATGTCACTCCTTATTGAAGGGCATTAGTAGGTGATGGAAATGAAAGTAAATATTTTAGATATGAAGATAAAGAGCAATAGTCTTGAATTTGAAATCGAAGGTGAGGATCATACACTGTGCAATGCATTACGAAACATATTACTAGAGGATGATAATGTAGAATTTGTTTCATACAAGATTGAGCATCCAACTCATGCAAATCCAATCTTCTATATTAAAACAAATGAACAGAAAACACCAACTGAAGCACTTATTGATGCTTCTGACAAACTGTCTGAGCTTTGCAATGAAGTACTAACTAAATTTCAAGAGGCTGTGAAATCTTAAGAGGCTATTTTTTTACAAAAAAAACGGTAACTCATCAATCGAACAATTTTGGTGCTTTAACAAAGTTCTTTTCTGTTTTTGGAGCATTCTTAAGCGTTTCGTCGCTTGAAAGCGTAGGTTCTATGTTATCATCTCGAAACCTATTCTTAATATCAACTACATGAAAAGTAGGCTTAATCAATGAGATATCAATCTCATCTAGTTGATGAAAGAATTGCAAAATTTCATTGAACTGTTTTGTGAATTGTTTCTTTTCTTTTTCCGTGATTTTTATTTTTGCGAGTTCTGCAATATGCTCCACTTCTTTTTCTGATAAACTCATAGATTTAACCTACTATACTCATATCTACATTGCAGTGGGAAATGGGTGATGGTGGGGCCGCCAGGAAATTCAAATAAAGACAATGAGTCCCTATTTTTTGAACCCAGGATCTCCCGCGCCCCGGGCGGGAATCATACCATGCTAGACCACATAGAGCCCATATTCTTTGTGAATAGGGGTGGCCCCAGTAATCAGCCCCATATTTAAGATTATATAGAAGTGCGTACTTATGGCAAAATGTGGGTATATTTAAGGATTTTTATTTGATATGAGATTTTTCCTACTCATTCGTGAGTAGAAACACAAACTTTATTAGGCAACTTCTATCTCTGCTGCTTCAAGAATTTAGGATGTATTACTTATGGGCACAAAAGTATATTATTCCCCCACTTTAGAAATTGCTGGCGCGGCATTATTTGGTGCATTATCAATAGTAGTTTCATTTTCCGCTGCTTTTATTCCAAGATTACCATGGGGCATCGCTCTCTTTGATCCAATCAGCATTGTCTGGATGGTCTGCTTTCTGATTTTTGGTATTCGTTCAGGGATAATCTGTAGTGTAGCAGGAACCATGGGTTTAATGTTTTTTGACCCATTTGCCCCTATTGGACCATTTATGAAGTTAGCAGCTACACTTCCAATGATGATAATTCCATATTTAGCATTAAGAATCACGAAAAAAAATGAATCGTGTTCTGGGAGCGACTTTGCCTCCACAAAACTTTGGTTTGGTTCTGGAATAATCGCAACTCTTGTAAGAATTGCTATAATGCTTCCATTAGTTGTAGCTGTCGTTGGTTTGCTTTTTGGAACTCCTTTGATGGAAATTGTAGTATATGTATTGATACTGAATACCGTGCAATCAGCATGGGATATTATAGTTCCGTGGATTATTGTATATCCTACAAAAATCTATGAGAAGTATTGTATTTGGTGAAATTTAGAAGTTCCAAAACGCAGAGAGAGAGTTCTTGAGTTTTGCTACAATTTTTTGGGTGTATTCATAATTAATATCGTGATTCTCTTCTGGAGGTGCTTCTTCGACCTCAATACCAAGCCCTGCCATCTCAGAAATAGAAATTAACACACCCATCTGTAAACCTCTTTGACTGTATCCTCCCTCAAGCGCTGTAACAAAAGCATTATTTTTGCATTTTGTTGAAAGTTCTTTAACAGTACGGAAAATTTCTTTGTAAGCATATGTTGTTAATGCCATATGTGTGAGAGGATCACGATAGTAAGTATCATAGCCCGCAGAGACTAAAATGAACTCTGGTTCGAATTGATCAATTATAGGAACAGCAATTTCATTGACAGCATAGAGATACGGTTCATCAGTTGTTAAAGGGCGCAGAGGAATGTTTACATTGTACCCAAGACCTTTTCCAACTCCAAGATCTTCAATATAGCCCGTTCCAGGATAACAAGTCAACGGATCTTGATGGAGTGAGATATATAGCACTTCTGATGAATCGTAAAAAATGTCTTGCGTTCCATTTCCATGATGACTATCAATATCCAAAATGGCAACTCTATCCATTTCATGGTTTTTCAGAAGATAATTCGCCGCAATAGCAACATTATTGAAAAAACAGAACCCCATTGCTCTTTTTTTCGTCGCATGGTGTCCAGGAGGGCGTATTATTGCAAAAGAGTTTTCAACTGTTCCTTGAACACATTGTTCGACAGCTTCTATTACACCACCTGCAGCAAGTAACGCTATCTCAAAAGTTCTTTGTGATGCTACTGTATCTGGGTCAAGATAACCTCCACCTTCTTCTGATGTGTGTTTCACAAGCTCGAAGAGTTTTTCAGAATGTACGGCTAGCACATCTTCTGGAGTTGCTGTTTTTGGCTCAATTAATTGAATTAATGGATTAGCAAACACATTATATTCATCTAAAATTTGCTTAATCAAAATTAGTCTTCTTCTTGCTTCAGGATGGGTAGAGCGGGTAGGTATATGTTCAAGATATTCTGGTGAATAAACGATTCCTGTTGTCACAGATTCCACCATTTACAATAGTTTGCTAGGTGAAAACTTTCCAAATACATAGAAAATGGTATTAAGAGAGTATTTCTTCAATAGGAGACACTATTTAATAAATTTATGATAAACATTACTATAAGGATTATTTTTTAGGTTCTTGCAAAATACAAGATTTCTATTGAGATGAACAAAATATTAGAAAGAAGTTAAACGAGTTTGACTAGGTTTTTTATTTTCGATTTCTTCTGGTGCTAAACCTGATGTATCGAATTCACGTCCTATTTGTTGAAAGATATCTCTAAGAAGCGATTTACCTAGAGTTGGTATATTTAACAACTTCTTAATCGGAGCTTTTTTGAGATCTTCTATTGTTTTAATTCCGTTTTTATACAATAAACGCCCTCTTTTTCTCCCAACACCTTTAATGTTGACTAATTCTGCAAGTTCTTCTTTTATGCCATATTTTACTCTAGTTCGGAGAGTTTTAACTAGTTTTCGTGGTTCTTTTAACTTGAAAAGTTTTGCTATCTCTAGGGTTGCATAAAGCAACCAATCTGCTGCTTCTGTCAAATTAAATAAATCGCCAGAACTTACAGAATAGCGCATAGATAAATCTTCTTCCTCTACTTCATCAATCCAGTCAAGTAATACTTTGGCTGTCTTAATATTGGACAAAAAAAACTCAAAATCGGGATCGTATTCATCTGGTACATCGATTAACAATTCATTATAGTTATCCTCTACAAAGAACAACATTTCAGCGTAGTCTTTCTTTCTCAGATAGAACTGAAGCATGTTTGGCGTTGAGCAAATGAGGTGAAGGAGACCTAAATCGGTTAAAGTTCTGTCTAGCGAATCTTGAAGTGTGTTTTTGATTATAGCACCTGAATAGGGATCTATGTAAAGATTCGAAACCCGTTTACCAAATTTGGTTGGAATAATTTTCCCATTCTTATATTCAATCAACTGCTCTGTAATTAAAAAGCCAATCACATCAGAAATTATTGATGAAATTTCTTCCATTGAGTATTGATGACCATAAAAGGTACTCTCTAAAAACTTGTAAATGTCACCCTCTGTATCAACAAAACCAGTGGCAATAATACCTAAAAGATGACTTCTCAGAGAAGATAGCGCTGCAAGTTTTGAGGTAATTCTTTCAGTATCCCCTTTTATATAGCGTTCCATTAGTTCATCTTTTTCTTCTTCTGACTTGGAAATTAGAATGGCTTCGCCAACAGTATCAAACTTTGGTCTTCCAGCTCTACCTGCCATTTGTTTATACTCTAATACAGGTATTTCTACTAGGTTTCCCAATCTTACTCTACTAAAACTGTATCTCTTATAATCTCTTATTACAACTCGTCTTGCTGGAAGGTTGAGACCTGCTGAGTTATGAACAATAAACCCGTTTGCTACAAACAGATGATCATTTTCAGGAAGATTTGGTAAAACAATATCGAAAACACGTTGGCTTGATTTGACATACTTAATTTCTCGAATGATATCCCAAAAGATATCACCATAAAAATCATTAGTTCTCCAGTTACCTCTTATTTTACCTTCAAATCTTGTTCCACATAAAGGACAATGTTTTAAATTGAAAAAATCATCGAAATTTCTATCGTTAACAAGAAAATTTGTGAAAATCCATTTACCGATTTCATTAAGACTCCAAAACCACTCGATCTTGCTAACACTACCAATCTTCCGTTTATTGATTAATTCATAATGTTGGTTTATTCGATTATCTTTCTTTCTAGGTTTTTTACCTAAGATTTTCTCAATTTCATTTGACCCAAGTTCCCCTTGCTTACCCAAGAGACAGATTATTGAATGCTTTAATTCTCCCCATTCTTTCTGTTTCTCGGTTCGGCCAGAAAAAAGAGATCTAAAAATCTTATAGTTACATTTTGAACAGGATATATGCAGAACATTTGATTTGATTTTTGCTATTAATGAACTAAGTTCTTTTTGTTTTCTCGAAACATTGAACTTAATATAATTGTGAAAGTCTAATAAACTCTGTGTCTGAGCGATTATTAGTTCATAACATGGTTTTGTTTCATATTCCTTTTTATGAAGTTTTATTGAACTACCTTTTCGTTTTCTAAGACGGCTTACTATTCCAAATCTCAGAAGTAGTTTTTTTACTTGCTTCACAAGCTTTTCTGATGTATTACTAAACCCTATGTTTCTTCCTTTGTTGACATATCCGTCACTATCAAAGAGACCACTTAGCAAAGAAGATGTTTTTTCTAGATTCATTTTCATAAGAGCAGAATTAATATATTTCTGATCTCCTTTTTCAACTCCGCATCTAACTAAAAATTCTCGAAACCATTTGTTTTTCCCTAAAATAAGCATAGGTGTGTCGAATGAGTTTATTGATTTCCTGCAACTAATATTCAGTTTATAACAGACCTTTTCTACATGTGAAAATATTTCATCATCTAATCCAACAATTGATGGTGAGCCTTTATAAAAAATTAAACCTTCTTTTGTTTCTGCACCAGAGTAACCATCTCCCAGCATCAGTCCAACAAAGTATGCTAAATCGTGATCAATTTCGTGTTTAGTAACGTTATGTCTGTTATCTATAACAAAATCATCGATATTACAATAATAAGTTTCCTTGAGGGATAATTTCCCTATTGTGGCAATTTTATCTGTTTTGACAATTTGACAAGCTTGAATAATCATTGGCCGATTATTTCTTTTAACTAGCATTTTGTGGTTAGGAG
>NZ_JAHPYX010000182.1:0-22111 GCF_019058535.1 Candidatus Borrarchaeum sp. | reverse complement strand
GGTTATCCAGTACGCGGGATTTTACCCCGTACCTTCATCTCTAATACTCTTTATACCCTAGTACCTATAAATACTTTATGGTTGTTAATACTTTTATAGCCAAAATTGTGGAATTAGCAAAACAGCACCAAATCTCCGTAAATCAAAATACATGAGTCCAGAAGCATTTGAAAAAACTATGATATCGAATGATTGCATTGGATCATCGATTAGTTTTAATGAACCAACCCTGCTTTTAGAATACTCTCTTGATGTCTTTGATATTGTAAAAGAATCTGGTCCATATTATAACACATATGTAACAAACATGTACATGACAGAAGAAGTTTTGAAATTACTGATAGAACACAAGTGTGATGCATTTGCCGCCAATATGAAAGGCGATGCACAAGTTGTCAAAAAGCACTGTGGTGCAGATGTAGAACTAGTATGGAGAAATTTAAAAATAGCAAAGGAAATGGGAGCCCATGTTGAAGTAATCACGCTCGTCATACCCACAATCAATGATGATGAACATTGTCTAACCGAAATTGCCACTCGCATTCATGATGAATTAGGTAAAGCCACACCTTGGCATTGCACTCGGTTTCATCCAGCATATAAATCTAGGGAAATAGGACTCAAAAAGAGAACACCTATCGACACACTAGAAAAAGCATATGAACTTGGAAAAGACGCAGGTTTGAGATTTGTGTATTTGGGAAATGTTCCAAATCACCCTTATGAAAACACATATTGTCCTTCCTGCGATGCGTTATTGATTAAACGGTTTATTTTTGACTCACAGATCTTTTTTGATGTTAAAAAAAGAATAGATGATAGAATTGATTTTGAAAAAAGGTGTCCTAACTGTGGAGAACATATTGAAATATGTGGTGAGTTCATTAGAAAAGAAAAAGGGGTTTTTAGCTAAGTCTTTATGAAGAAGGCTTCGTTAATGGACCATAACTAACTCGGGATGACGTCGCTCATAATAGCGGATATATGCTTTTAGAACTTCGATCATTGCACGGATTCCCATCTTAACTATAGCCTTATGACCTATTTCGCTGGCAACCACTCTATAATTTCTGTCCATGTGTTTAATGTTGTGTCTCCAGCAGTCCAATAGAATACGAGCATGGTATGGTGTCATATTGTCTGCTATGAACGCTCTGGAGTTTTTCATACTTGTAACCTGCATCGGGACGAAGAAAAGTGGTATATACAAGTGAGGAAATGCGTCAAGTCTTTTTATTAGTTCAATAGTATCTTTCATTTCATCTGGTCCTTCACTGGGAAGTCCTGATACTAATGTACAGACATTCGTCCAACCCAAATTGGCACAAGTTCGTAGAGCGTCGTATATCATGTCTGGATATTCTTCTGATGAGAAAGGAAGGGCTTTACCATGCATTATTTCTTCAATTGTTTTAGAGCATCCTGTTTCGATTCCTGGTTGACATCCATAATACCTATGTCCTTTGCTTCGGAGGTATTTAGTTAATCGTTCAAAAAAGTCTGGGTCGAAAGCCATTGGTGCTAAAGTCGAATGGGTTACAAACACCCGACTTATGCCAACATCCTCAAAGAGTGTTTTGTAAAGATTCATTATAGCATCTTCGTCCGGGTAGAAGTGCTTTGAGTTGGAACCATATAAGAACACATCCTCTGACTGTAGACACATAGAATTATCACGGCTTCCCTTAGCATTTATTTTTGCATCATGCAATATTTTTTCAAGAGGGAAATCTCGCATCTTTCCAGCAGTGTTCGGGGCACAGAATTTACATCCTCTCCCGCATCCTCGTGAAATCTCCGTATAAGTGCCAAGCGCTGGACCCTGTATTAGAGGCACATCTTTTGGTTTTACTTGTCTTCCATAAAACACTCTTCTGTCAAGGCTTCCATTATTTTCCGGGCTTGCAAGTTGGCTAAAGAGTTCTGGAATTACATATTCTCCTTCGCCGATTACTAAATGATCTATACCAAATTTATCCATGTGAGCTTCGACTTCCCATGCACCTGGGCCGCCCATAACAACTTTAAATCCATATTTATTCTTTAGTTCCTTAACTTTTCTCATTAATCTAAAATATTCGATTCGGTTATGTGGAATGCCCTTAAAAATGGTGCTCCACGTTGATGTAGCAGGACCGATGCCCAATGGGTCTTCTGCTGAAATACCAACGATTTTTGTATTCTTGTTTATCAACTTATCCAAATAAAGCGAATGTGTAACTTTTACTTGTTCTCTGGAAAAACCACTCTGTATACATGTTGCTTCAATGGTCCTAAGACCGAGAGTTGCCCGAACTAAAGTTCCATCAGGGTAAGCTGGTTCGAGTGGGCAAAAGAACTTGAAGTAAATCCAGTGTGGACATATATTTTGTGGTAAACAAGCGCCAAATCCGACGTATGGGATCCCATTGTAATCGCTTGTTAGTGATAGATCTGAGGTTAATACGATTTCTGCACGTGCCATGTAAATTCACCTGCCCCTTAAGACAAGAAAGTTTCGTCATAGTTCTGAATAAATAGATAGGATTCTATACAATAGTTAACGATCATTTTTAGTACACAATTACATTTTCTAATTTGTATTAATTTTACGTGAGTACTATCGAGGTCTAAAACACGTTAACCGATATTTTAGCAGTTGTATCATTAACTTGTATTTAAGAATCTTTTCTATTTCATACACTTAAAAGTATATAAATAGTGCGATTTTGGAGTATATAGTGCTATATAGCGCTGCGATATTGGAAAAAACGTCAATAAGTATAATAGTCTTATCATTTGGGTAGAAATCTTTCACATCAATTACGAGTAAAAGTCGTTGTTTATCTCTACCATAGAGTAACAACCACCATTTAATTTTTATATTAAAACTTATGACTATAACTCTCCTTGAAAAAAATTGAGGGATAGAGTTAATGCAAATTAGCGCAAATCTGGCTCAGTATACAAGTTTATTCGTTATTATTTTAGTGATACTTGCTGTGATCATTGTTTGGAAGGAAAAATGGATTATTGGAATGGCATTTAGAAATTTCAAACGAAAAAAAGTCAGAAATACGCTGACTGTTATAGGTGTGCTCTTTAGTGTTGCTATGTTGGTAGGGTTTAATATAGCAAGACAAAATGTGACAAGTACATTTTACAATACTATTGAACTTGCTGCGGGTAAATTAGATCTTGAGGTTACGAGAGCTGATGGTGAGCCATTTCCAGAGGACCTAATGCATCTTCTTGACGATATAGATGGCATTGAAGCGTATGCCCCAAGAATTCAGCGTTACTGTGTGATTTACGTTCATGATAGCTGGAATTCTACGATGGCTACAGTTATTGGAATAGATCCAACATTGGACCAAGCTTTTGGAGACATCTTTGACATTAATGGATCTCAACCAATCAATCACCTAGTAACTGATGGTAATGCAATTGTTTCGGAATCATTAAAGGATGGTATTTCTGGAGAACAAGATGAAAAAATTGTGAATGCATCAATAGGAAATAAACTTAACATTAAATACTATCATGATCCACCACGTTCTCGATCCAAAGGATTTAATATTGCTGCTTTTGCGGAAGGTAAGGGAAAAATCGCTCAAGTTGGCTATGGGCGTGTTGTCATCGTAACTTTAGATAGTGCTAGACAATTTACCAAAACTTGGCGTAAGATTGACAAAATAATAGTAAATCTTGAAGAAGAAAGTAGAAAAGATTACAAAGCCGTTATAGCTGATATAGAAGTTAAACTCGGTAAAGATTTCAGAGTTGACGCAGTTAGAGAAAGTTTACTGGCGGTTGCAGAAGGCGCGGTATCGGGTTTTGACACTGCTTTGAATTGGGCTGGATTAATTACCTTATTGGCGTCTGTATTTCTAGTATTTAATAGCATCGTGATGACAGTAACAGAAAGGCGTTACGAGTTAGGCATAATGCGTGCTATCGGCATGTCAAAATTTCAGGTGTTTCGTCTAATTTTATATGAGGTAATTATTTTAGGTGGAATAGGATCTATTATAGGTTCATTTGGAGGAGTCTTAGTTGCTCATGGAATAACTACTTACGTTTCAAATACAACTGTTTATGGCTTTCGAGTCATAATAGAGTCTGTTGAGCTAGATCCTTCAATTATTTTTAGTGGTTTTATCATGGGCTTTCTTTTTGCAGTTGGAGGTGCCCTTTTCCCGCTAGGATCCGTAGTCACTATGAAAGTCGTTACAGCTTTACATGGTGATTCCCACGAAGCCGGAAAGAGGAAAATTTCCCGTGGATTATTAGTTGGCGGCATTATATTAGCTATAGTAGGATTCGGATTACTCTTTATAGCCCCATCGATTCCTGCAGCTAACTTATCTGATTTCTTGTCTATAACGCTCTTATTATGTATCTCTGGGGTCTCAATAGCGGTCTCAAAATACAATAGAAAAGCAGCCAGTCTTGTCGCAGGGATCGGTCTTACTGCCACTGGAGCACTCATTACAATAACCGCGGTTTCCTATTTGAGTGAGATCGTTTTACTTGTTGGAAGCATAATTCTCTGCGGATCACTTCTTAGCATTGTATCGCGAGGCTTTTATCGATTATTGAATAGTATACCTGCCTTTCGAACAGTTGCTAAAATTGCTAGTAGAAACCTAACACGCCGTCCTCTTCGATCAACTCTTACATTTGGAATTTTCACGATCGCGATCTCTCTCTCGATCTTATTTGCATCAATTAACTCAGCTGTTGATATAGGTATAACTCATTACATTGAGGAAGGACTCAATATGGACTTAATAGTGACAACAAATACTGGTGCTCCACCAACTCTAGCAGGGAATCTATCACGAATTGAAGGTGTTCATTGGACGAATGACACGCCTACAGAAGAATGGAGACCTGGTGTAAGCGTAGCTGAACTATCTGGGGCAAAATTTGAAATCTGGGATGAAGGAGAGACCTCTTTATTAGTGGCTGTGAATTCTTCAACCTTTCCTCTTGCTATTGAACAGGATTTAATCGAGCCTAATCCGAATACGACAGATATCGTTGCCCTCTTTGACCAATTAGGAGGAACAGGAGATAATAAGTGCATCATAAGTGATAGACTTGCAGAGGAACTTCATGTGAAAGTTGGTCAAAAAACCAAACTTGAAATATCTGCCCATGGAAATTCTACAGAATTTAAAATCATTGGTATTGTACACAATGACTTGATTGGTTACCCGAAGGGTGGATATTTCTGCATTATTGATATAGAAAAATACTATGATTTCGGTTTTGATGATGATGTGCATGTTTTTTACGTTAAACTTCGAAATCACCATTGGAATGGAACGGTCGTTGATCAAGATAAAGTTGCACAACAGATTCTTGATTTATATGGCGATGAGTATAATCTAAGTATTATAAAGACAAAAGACATCGTAGAAGAATGGCGGGTGAACGTGACAGAAACTACGCAATTTATGGCTGTTCTTTCATCGTCATCTATCATAATAGCTTTACTTTGTTTAGCTACAACAATGATACGAATTGTCCAGGAAAGACAACGTGAAATCGGATTGCTTCGCTCTGTTGGATACTACAGATCCGAGATAGTCAAACTCCTTCTTGGCGAATCATTACTCTTAGCTGTTCTAGGACTATCAGTTGGGATCATAAACGGCTATATTCTGGCTGCAAGCTATCTCCCACATTTCAAGGAAATCGGTTTCACGCCGTATGAAGTGACATTCGTGTTTCCAGCTCTTCAAACTATTATAGTGGCCATTCTCGGGATAGTCGTTGCGACAGTAGGTACCGCTTTTCCAGCATACAAAGCACTTCGGATGAGTCCTGCACAAGCTGTACGATATACGGGCTGAACCTCTCCTTTTCATAATTATCTTAAACATCCTCAAAGATTTCAAGCAACCCTTTTTTCCTTTTTCTTGAAATTCTTTTCGAAAACAAAGACTAATAAAAAATAGTTCGTATTTTGGTTTGGTGAAAAAATTTGAATGTCACTTGTCCAATGTGTGGAGCACAATTCAACTCTCCTGAGGAATTAATAGCTCATGTTAAGAGCGAACATGGCATTGAAATAGATCAAGACTTTATGAAAAACTTAATGGAAGGAATAGGTACCCTTTTCGCTGATATGTTTAGCGGAAAAAGTGATATGTCTTCTGATGAAGAAGAAGATAATAAAGAGGCCGATCCTAGTTTATTTTTTGGAAACATGATGGAGCAGTTGATGAAGACTGTAACTGAAAGCTTACAAAATATTAATACTGATGACACGAACCAAGGCCTACCAAATCCTTTTGCGATGATGATGAAAAACATGTTTGACCAGGCAATTCAGACTGAACCCGAGTCTAAAGATGAGCCTCCCTCTTCTAGTACAAATGAAGATGATGCTATATTCAAAGAAAATTCTATAGAAATACCTTTCTCGTCCGATGATGACGAAAAAAAGAAAGATAAAAAAGAAAGTAATGAATGATATCTATAAGGGTATCTTGATTTCTATTTTAATTCTGATCAACTTTTGAGGATTTTATCATGTCTGACGATTATGAGTTGTGGTTTAATGAAGCCTTCGACAAAGGAGAACTTGGGAATTATCGCGGTGCTATTGAACTCTATAAAAAGGTCGTTGAAGCAAAGCCAGATTATCAGGCGGCTTGGTTTAACATGGGGCTCATGTACAGCAATATCGAAGTTTACGACGAATCAATTGAATGCTACAAGAAGGCGATTGAATTAGATCCAACGGACGGTGCAGCATGGGATAATCTTGGATACGTCTACAACAAGACAGGTGAGTATGAAGAATCGATCCGTTGTCACAAGGAAGCCATTGAAAAACGACTCCCAAATGCAGCTAATGCTTGGAATAATTTAGGGATAGCGTATCATAACGTTAACGATTTCAAGAACGCCGAAGATGCTTATAAAAAGGCAATCGAGTTAGACCCTGGTTTTAACTTTCCATATCGTAACATTGCTGACGTTTACATCGACAATTCTGAATATCAACTTGCTGAACAGTATTATAAAAAAGCACTAGAAATTGATGAGGAATATGTCTCCGCATGGAATGGTTTGGGAAATGCCTATTGGAACCAGAATAATTATGAAGACGCAAAAAAGGCGTATAGAAAAGCAATAGACCTCGATCCAACTTTTAAATTTGCATGGAAGAACATGGGTGATTTACTCGTCGAACTTGGCGAGAATGATGAAGCAGTTGAGCATTACTTGAAGACTTTGGATTTGGATACGGGTTATATCTCAGCTTTAAATGGGTTAGGCAATGCTTACTACAATCATGGAGATTTTGAAAATGCTAAAAAAGCTTACGAGAAAGCATTGGACATAGATCCGAATTATAAGTTCGCGTTACGAAACCTTGGCGATCTCTTATATGATGAGATAAAGTATCAAGAAGCAATCAGTTATTATGACAAAGCATTAGCCATCGACCCAGATAATGTCGTTATACTGAATTCTTTAGCTAACTGTTACTATGGCTTAGATCAATTCGCGAAAGCGAGAGAAATCTATGAAAAAGCGTTGGAAATAGATCCAGATTACAAATTTGCGATGGCTAACATTGGTAATCTCCTTTACGCACAAGGTAACTACACTGAAGCCGTAGAATACTTCAAGAACGCTATAGAGATAGACCCTGACTACGTATTTGCAATTAATGGCTTAGGAAACACTTATCTTGAACTTGGTGAGTATAAAAAGGCTAGTGAAAGTTATCAGAGACTCCTCGACAACAATCCAGAAGATGAAGACGGACTCATTAATATGGGAGTCGTTCATAGTCGTTTGGGAGAGTATTCTAAATCAATTGAATATTATTCAAAACTTATCGATCTCAAAGAAGCTAAAGAAAGGAGTCCTCCCAGATTAGTCATAAAAAATCTGGCTCTTTCCTATGAAAGTCTTGGAGAATTGAATAAGGCAGCAGAGTCTTACCAAAAAATAATCTATCTTTGGCCATCAGACGCGGAGGGCCATTATGATCTTGGAATGATCTATAAAAAAATGGGTGAGGATAAGAAAGCAGAAGATGCCTTCACTAATGCCTTAGAGTTTGACCCGGAAACATATGAATCGAAAATACGAAATGAAGGTTTAAGTCCAGAAGAAATTCTAGGCAGACAATTGTTGATGAACTTCCAAACTAAAAAATAGCGATATAAGTAAATAACGTTTAGAAACAAATGATTTTCAAGGACACATTGCGTTAATTTTCACAAGTCATTTTTCAATCATTTTAATGGAAATTAAAAAAAGAACGTTTATTGCTTTTGCGAATTGTACTTCACATTAACCCATTTACTCTTCAATAATCTCCATTATCACAGAAACATGCACTTTCGCTGTCTCTTTTGCCTGTGTAGTCTTTTTAAAATCCTCAATAATTTGCAAAAATGGAGGCGCTATCGATGAAAGAGCACCTTCAATTTCATAGTTTACACTATAGACCTTCCTTGACATAATATCACCAGTAGATAGATATATCTAAAAATTCACAAATTTCATAAGGTAAAATGAACGTTAGCTATCAAGGACAAAGAGCATTAGATTAGTATAAAACAATTAGTTTAGTTACATATTTCCTCTAAACTAAGATATTTGCAATATCATGATAAAAGTAGAATATTTATCTGATTGTAGTGGCTAAAAGTGAATTTCTGAATTGAAAACCGAAAGAAGAAGACAATCCTAAAAAACCTTATTTCAAGAGTTGCAGAAAGATGGGTAAAATCGATGGATGCGAACTGTGTGATGCCTATGATGATTGCCTCCATGATAAGGTAGTTAATAATGTTGTTAATCATAAAATCTTTCAGGATGAATGGAAAACAGTTTATAAGTCAATGATGCCATCAAAAGTGTTGAGTTTTTTAAGAGCTCAGGAGAAAGCACTACGGAAAAAAAATGAGGATGAATTTGGCAAATTTGACTCCCATAAGTTACGTGTGTGTATTTTTATCAATGCGCTAGGTGCATGGCCAGGAAAGAAGATAAGCAATACCCTCAGAAACTCTTTGATAAAGGAAGTACAAAAAGCAGTAGACTTTATCCCAACACTTGAAACTCAATTAGATGATTCAACCGTAAAAACCCTCGTAGACTTGAAAAATCATCAGAAAAAACAAGAGTTATATCAACAAGAAGAAACTGTACAACGTCTTTTACAAACTTCTAAAACCCTTAGAGAAAATTCTAAAACAAATCTTGGTGCGAGGTATGAGATTAACCGAGAAATCTCAGAATATTTAAAAGAAGTGCAATATGCAAGTCCACAAGTAGCAGAATATTTTCTTGAGGAAGGAAATGATTGGTACAATTTAGCTCAAACCTCTGAGGCAAAATGGGTTGAAGCATCAATGGAATGGATTGAAATAGCGAAACTTATTTTTAATCGACTGGAATGGACTCAAGAAGTTGAAAAATGTGAAAAAATAATCTATCATCTCAAAAATTTGCCCAGTAGTGGTTGAGGCATAGATTTATTTATGTTTAACAGAATTTTAATCTTAAAAAATACAAGATGAAAGAGATGTCAGAAAAACAGATTCTGGAAGAGAAGATAAAACGTCTACTTAAATTATCACGAGAAGCTATGAGTCTTAGTTCAGAAATATTTAGGGATGTTGTCGCCCCTAAGAATGTTCTTCAAAAGTTTACTGAAGTAGTAAACGGAATAGGACTTGCCACTAAAATTCTAACAGGTCAAAAAATCGAACTTCCAAAAGAATTTCTTGAAAAGAAGAAAATTGAGGTGGAATAATTGTCTGAGCAAGAGTTGAACGAAAAACTCAAGAAGTTAATGGGCCTCTCCAAAGAAATCGTGGGGCTCACTGGAGAAATAGCAAAAGATTTAGCAGATGTAGCTCGTAAAGAAGCAGCAAAAACGCTGGAAGAGATTATGGTTGGCATTAAAAAGACAATGGATACTCTAAGTAAAAAGCCCGATAAACCTCCAGGCTAATCTAAATTCCCCTTATTTTTTTAAATTTAGTTAATTCATTTGCTTTTGAATCCATTAAAAGAACTTTTTTTAAGCATGTGTAGACTACATCTAATAGTGTAGAGCATAGACATTATAATTTTTTGAGGATTAAAAATGGGAGTAGACGAAAGAAGCGCAAGTTTTGAATCCGCGCAATGTGTTCATTTACAAGACAAACCTTACATTAATGAAGATTTTTTCAAGTGTGGAGTTATTCACGAGCTGTTACCTTCAGAGAGGGTTGATGGACTTTGCCAAACGAAGATTTGGAGAAAATGTGAGTATATTTATGATCCTACGCGAGCTTGGAAAGAAGGGAAATGGCGTGACGTAGTTGGGCTTGATGTTGTAAAGCGAGAACTTGTTCAAAAAGTTCAGCACCCGCTCTTGTTTTATAAAAAATATTCAACTACTGGCGTATTACCCCAAAAGGTTATACTGCTTTTTGGGCCAGATGGTTGTGGTAAAGCTCGTTTATCCAAGGTTTTAGCTCATGAAAGTGGAGCCCATTTAGAAACACTTATTCCAAGAGAAATAGATCGATTAAAAACACTTGTTGAAGAAGCTAAAGAGCCTACGATAATATTCCTTGATGAAGTTGACATGGTTGCACAACCAGTCGAATACTTCCAACAGAGATCCTTGCCACTAGCACGCGATCCTGTATTGGTCCTGATGGACAGTATAGAAACATTAGACGAAACTAATAACCCTGTCGCACTAATTATGGCGACAGACCACCCAAAGTTAATCTTACGAACTTTACTTAAACAAGATTACATACCGGAGATTATGTATGTTCCACCACCTACTCTTCAAGAACGTGAGGAAATCATAAGGAAGTTTCTAAAGAGTCGTCCTCTTAAAGACGTTGATTTTAGCCGATTAGCTGAACTTACCAGAGATTTTTCAATTTTAGATATTAAGAAGTTCATTAGAAACTTAGAGCTTGAATGGCTAGAACGATCATTTAAAGAGCCGCAACCTGTCGAAATAACGATGTCGCAACTTCTACGACAGATCAAAGACGTCGTCCCCTCGCTGTCAAACGCCCTAATATCCCAATATGAGCAAGCAGCAAAACGTTGGGGTGCCATGGAAGAAGAATTACGGAGAAAACGTGAGAAAAAACTGACTTGGGAAGATGTCGGAGGTTATATTGAAGTCAAAGAACAATTAAAAGATATTGTTGCTGTATTAGAGGAAGCTAACGAAACTGTTTCTCAATATAATTTGAAACCCCCTTCTGGAATCATTCTTTATGGGCCTCCTGGTTGCGGAAAAACGTATATAGCTAACGTATTAGCATCTGTCACAAAGGCGAACTTTCATACTGTAACTGCGGGCTCACTTTTGTCTAAATGGTATGGAGAAGCAGAACAAAATATTACTGAGTTATTTGCGACAGCAAAAGTTGATCCACCAAGCATTATTTTCTTTGATGAATTGGAGGGATTATTTCAAACTAGGGGTGAAGCATCCCCAGTTCACAGTAGAATCGTTTCTGTGTTCCTTCAAGAACTCTCGAACTTAACCCCAGAAGATAGAGTCATTGTGATTGGCGCTACAAATAGACCACAAGACGTGGACATGGCATTTTTACGTCCTAGACGATTTGATGAATTAATTGGCATAGGACTTCCAGATCTTGAAGCGAGGAAGGCGATTTTCAAAGTTCATACGAAGGATATGCCATTAACTGATGACATTGACCTCAACTTGTTAGCAGAGAAAACAGAGATGTTTACAGGAGCCGAAATTGCATTTATTTGTGATACGGCACGAAAAGCTGTTGCTAAAGAAGCTTTGAAGTCAGGATTTAGAAAAATAAAGATGGAAGACTTCGTCCAGCAGATCATTCAAGCCAAGCCGGGATTAACTGAAGACGATGTGAGGCTGTTTAATGAAGCACAAGAAAGGTTCGGTAGGCGAAAATATGCTCCAAAGAAGAAAATAATTGAGAAGGAAAAAGAACTGAGTTGGAAAGATGTTGGCGGTTACGCAGACGTAAAAGATTATATGAAAAACCTTGTGAAGATCCTAGAGTCAGAAGAATTGTTTGAAAAGTACGGACTCAAGCCCCCGAAAGGTTTACTCTTATATGGTCCTCCTGGCTGCGGTAAAAGTTACCTTTCAAAAGTTTTAGCTGATGAAACTGATGCCAATTTTAAAGTTATTTCAGCAGGTATAATGATGAGCAAGTTTTATGGTGAAACAGAGAAACAAATCCATGACTTATTCGTCCAGGCACGAAGAAACCCACCAACAATTCTGTTTTTTGACGAGTTAGAAGGTCTTTTTGTGCGAAGAGAAGCCATAGGAACAGGTTTTTCAGGTCATAAAACAGCAGTCTCTACATTACTAACCGAACTGAGCGAATTAAAAGCAGAAGATCGTGTATTAGTTATAGGCGCAACTAACAGACCTCAAGATATAGACCCTGCCTTTCTAAGACCAGGACGCTTTGATGAAAGGATTGGTATAGGACCGCCTGACTTAACAGCACGGAAAGCAATCTTTGAAGTCCATGTAAGAGGTATGCCTTTGGCTAAAGATGTAGATTTCGATTTTTTAGCATTAAAGACCGAAAAATACACGGGAGCGGAAATTGAGTATATTTGCAATCAAACCAGAAGAAAGGTTGCTATAGAAGCTCTAAAATCAGGATTTCGAGAAGTAAAGATGGAAGATTTTCTTAATCAGCTTGAAGTTACAAAATCAGGCTTGTCACAAGAAGACATTCGACTATATGAAGAAGCACAGGAACGATTTGAAAGACAATTAATATCTATAAGCAAGCAGAAGGTCTGGGAAGATGTCACTTTTGAGCAAATAGGCGGTTTATCAGAAGTTAAGGAGTTTCTGAAGAATTATGTAGGTTTTTTGGTGCAGCATTTTGATACAGTCCGAACTTCTGGATTATCATCAAGAGGCGGTATTATTCTATTTGGACCACCAGGTTGTGGAAAGACTGTTTTGATCAAAGCGGCTGTTAGAGATGCGAATGTAAACTTCTTTAAGTTTTCAGCACTTGAATTAAGGATCGCTGGTGGTTTCAACAAATTCAGCGATATGCTTCGCGACGCAGAAAAAGTAGCACCAAGCATCGTTGCTCTAGACGATTTAGAATCAACTAAGTCAATCGCTACACAAGATACTGCAATGTTTATTGCTTCAGAACTAGAAAAAATACCAAAAGAAACCCCACTTATAGTATTTTGTGAAACGAGTGATCTAGCGGGTATGGAGTATATCATGCCTGTTATAGAATATATCTTGCCTGTACCGCCGCCTAATGCTGAAGCTCGCAGAGAGATATTGGAAATCAAGACAAAAAAACTAGATCTTGAAAATGTCGATCTTGTAGAATTAGCGAGGCAAACAAAATACTTCACAGGAGCGGATCTTGAGAAATTATGTAGGGAAGCATTACGTATTTCATTCACAAAACAGACAAAAGGAAGAATAACTATTTCTATGGATGACTTTCGCCAAGCATTAGCCAAAGTCGAGCCTAGTCTTTCAGAGGAACAGATAAACAGTTTTCGAAGACAAATGCCAAAAATTCAACAAAACAAATTTCCTTTAAGAAAGCATGTCTCACAGGACCTTTACAGCTGATTTTGGAAATTCCCCTTTATTTCTTTTGAAATCTAATTTTTTTCTGCTTTTTTTTGCAGATCTTTTTGAAGTTCAGCGTTTTGATACTTCTCAGGATTCTTTAAATAATCTTCAATAACGGTAAGTTCTGTAGTAGACATTTTATCTGCTAACCAGCCAATTCCCTTCGATTTAAATAGAATTAGTGAATGAAGAGCAACACCATGTTGTTTTGCAATGTCAGACGCACCTTGTTCTCTATCAAGTAAAACAACCACAGCATTGACATTGACATCTCTTAACCCTCTTCGTTCTACTTCAAACTTTACTTGTTCAATGCCGATAAGTTTGCTATCAAATTTTGTTACTAAATCATCAACAATAACAAGGCTATCACTATCCGTCAGTTCGCCCTCTAATAGCGCATGCTCACCATATTGCGTTATTACTGTTTGGAGGTCATTTAAAGTTCTAACACCTTCTAATTTTCGTGTAAATGTAGCTGGGATACCATCAACAATCGTTATTGCTGTTGCGATAGGTATTCCTGCCATTGCAACCCCTACAACTTTGGTTATTCCTGGAATCTCTTGCCGAATCATTTTCCCTAAAGCAATTCCAACTTTCTTAAGAAGATCTGGAAAAGAGCATAAAGGACGTAATTGAATATAGAAGGGACTCCATATCCCTGAGACCAATGTCCAACCTTGCGGCTCATCTCTGTACCATGTCCTGATAAGTCGTTTCTCATATAATAATTCCATTATTTCTTTTCCAAGAAGTTCTTTTTCTTCAGCCCACGTCACGTTTCTGACCTCATTAACAGCGTTTCGAAACTCATCCTTAAAAAAGATAATTTCGTGTTTTCTATTTATATTTTTGATGATAAATAAAGGAATTAAATTCTTCAGTAACTCTGTAGTGACAATTCAATATTAGTTTTAGAATATGAGGATTGTGAACATCAAGATTTTTAAAAAGATAATGAAATACTTTCAATTATACTTGTTAACTGAAAGTCAACTACTCCACCCTGAAGGGTAGGGGCTTGAAAAAGTTCCCATAACGGAGTAGGAGATTAGCCTAAGTGATGTCTCCTCTAGGGTGGAGGCAGATGTGCTCGGTTCGAGGCTGAGTGTCTGAAAATCACCGTGGGATGTCCCCCAGTCCCGCGCTCTGAAAGACATGATGGACGCACTAGGTCGTTATCCCGAGACTTACACCATCATCATGTCCTGTGCCTGCCTCAACATTGGCGATGGGGACTTACTCCCTTGGTGTTGGGAGCGACGGGACTTGAGAGTACCCGTCATTAAAACACCACCTGATGTTAGGTTCACAAACCCCTGTGCTCATAGAAAGGGTTGTGTGAGAAATGCCCGACCTCAATTTTTCTTCGCCCTGAAGGGCTGGAGTCTACTTGAGGTAATCTTATCAACAATATTTCTTTTTAAGAAATATGTTAGCATTTTCTACAAAGTTAATGCAATTGTACAAAAGAGTAATGCTTTTATTATAGAACTTACTGCTGTCTTTGAGTCATTGAAATCAAAGAAGCAGAATCATCAACATTCAATAAGGAGTAAAAGGAAAATGGGTAAGAAGAAAAACAAAACGCGGATTTTTTTTGCTACAGACATCCACGGATCAGAAAGGTGCTTTAAGAAATTTATTAAAGCTGGCGAATTTTATAAGACCGATGTATTGATTATGGGTGGCGATATAACAGGAAAAATGGTAGTCCCCATTGTTGATCAAGGTAATGGTACATGGGCAACCAAATTTGCAGGTTCCTCACATTCTGCTTCCAACAATGACGAACTTGAGGATGTTAAAAAAAGGGTTCGTGCCGCTGGTTTTTATCCATATATCACTAATAAACAAGAAGTTGAAGAACTTAACGCCAATCCTGAAAAATTAAAGAAGTTATTTGAAGAATTAATGATCGAATCAATGGAAAGATGGATAACATTAGCAACTGAGCATTTGAAAGACAGCGAAGTAAAGTGTTTTATTTCTGCAGGAAATGATGATACTTATTCAATAGATCCGATTTTGGGTAGTTCGGATGTTGTGATGCATCCAGACGAGAAAGTAGTAATGATTGATGACATCCATGAGATGCTCTCCACTGGGAAAAGCAACATGACGCCATGGGCGTGTCCTCGCGATGTAACTGAAGAAGAATTAGCAGAGCATATCGATGGTTTAGTAAGTCAAGTAAACGATCTAGAAAAATGTATTTTCAATATTCACGTCCCTCCCTATGGCACAGGAATTGACTCAGCACCCGAGTTGGACGAGAACCTGAAACCAAAACTTGCTCCAGGTGGAGGTACGATTTCGATTCCAGTTGGAAGTAAAGCAGTTCGCTCTGCAATTGAGAAATACCAGCCGTTATTAGGGCTTCATGGTCATATTCACGAATCTAAGGGATATTTCGAAATTGGAAAGACAAAGTGCTTTAATCCTGGTAGCGAATATACTGAAGGCATACTACGGGGTCTGATTGTAGATGTCGATATTAAAAAGGGAGTAAAAGATTTCATGTTTACCTCTGGTTAATTCATAAACTATTATGGTGAATGATATGGTTCGAGCAACGCTAGATGACGATGAAATGTTTAAGCATGGATTAAATATAATTGAAGCCGCTGAAAAGCAAGGTGTATACTTAAGGCTACTAGGGGCTATGGCAATACGAATGCACATTCAAGATACAGAATTCATGGATCTATATGATAAACTGAGTCGTCTTGGTTTAGATGCAGATAAGAAATTCACAGATATTGATTTCGTTGCCTACAAAAAACAACTAAAAAACCTCAGGAAAGTCCTTGAAAACGAGTTAGGATTTATTGTTGACCGAATGATGCTCCAGTACTTGCGGGATCGAGGACGTTTGATTTACTATGAAAAAAACAATGCCTATCATATAGATGTGTTTTTTGATAAACTTGAGTTCTCGCATAATGTTCATTTTGGCAAGGATCCTAAGAAAGATGGGCGGCTTCATCTTGACTCTCCAACAATCCCACTTGCGGATATAGTCCTACAAAAAACACAAATCCATCGAATCAATGAGAAAGATATTAAAGATCTCATCATATTGTTGAGAGCACATGACCTCATTGCAACCGATAATACAGATGAAACCAATCTAATAAATATCAAATATATCGCAGAAGTGTTGGCTAACGATTGGGGTTTCTGGAAAGACGCAACTGAAAACCTTGACAAGGTTAAAAAATTTTCAGAGAAATATTGGAAGGAAGAATTAATTAGCCAGGAAGATATGACTGACGTATTGAACAAAGTTAACACCATTCTAGAAATCATTAAAAATGAGCCAAAAACAAAGAATTGGCAAAAACGCGCAAAAAAAGGCGAAAACAAACAATGGTGGAGAGACGTAGAAGAAGTAGAGCGTTAACTACGTATTTTATCTTCTTATTTCATTTTATTGGTATAGATTAACAAGAATTTACGTTTCTAAGTTAAGTGTGATAATTATTTCAATCTTTCTTCTAAAATGGATATTCTTTTTTCAAGAGTTTTAGTATATTCAATAAGAGTCTGTAACAACTGGGTCGTATTATTCAAGTATTCAAGATGTGCATTCAATTCTTGATTGATTGCAGAAAGGTTTTGTGGTGTAGATGTTTCTGATGATTCCATAGCACTCTTAATCTCTTCGACTTTGGTGCGAAGCTTGTTCCATGTTGTTTTAAGAGTGTTAAGATAATCTTGGAGGCTTTTTGTCATCCTGATCAACCTTTTCGGATAATAAAGGACATTCTCTAAACATATTGTAACTTGACTGTTTATATGAGTTCTTGGTTGAGGATTTATCTCACAACATTTAATTTTGTATAATTGAATTTTTAATAGCAAGACATTGCATGTTTAAGAAACATGTTTAGAAAACAATGTTTAAAAAATTTTAAACATTTAAATACTCAAAGGCGTTTAGGCTTACAAGAATCCTATAATCAAGTTATAATAGTAGATATCGCTCATCTATTAACTCAAGGGCTTTATTTTTCTACCTAAATCAAGAAAATGCAAAATGGTGATCATTCTTGACGATACTCGCATATGTTCTCGCTAGACTCTGCCCTGATACAAGTGAGGAAGTTCTCGAAGACTTAAGCAATTTAGATATGGTTGATGAACTATCAATCATTCAAGGACCTTACGATGTTTTAATGAAAATTAAAGGGAGAGGTGCCAAAGAAGTCAATACATTTGTCGAAAGCTTAAAAATGATGGACTTCGCGGAAGTAGTAAAATATCCAAGAGTTCGTACGCTAAAGAAAAAATATGAAACAACGCGTATCGATATGGAAAAGCTATCACCTGAAGAACGTATTGAGAGCTTTGCCGAAGTTATAAGAGGATATCTATCAGAAGAAGCCATCGAAGAAGCAAGCCGTTGCGTTCAATGCCCGAAGCCATTTTGCGAAACTGGCTGTCCACTAGGTATGCCCGTTTCTTCTTATCGTGAGGATCTAGATGCTCGTGGCTATTTGGGATTAATAGCTAGCGGGCAGTTTGAAGAGGCATATCGCTTAATTCTCACGACTTCCCCAATACCCGCTACTCTGGGGCGTGTCTGTCATCATCCCTGTGAGGACTTATGCGTATTAGGTCATAGGGGTGAGCCTGTTTCTATATGTCGACTTAAGCGATTCGTTGCGGATTATATGTATGAACAGGAAAAACATCTCGCCTATACTACACGTGATATCTTCCGCGAATTCATTAGTGGAGTAGAAAAGAAAAAACAACGAGTTGCTGTTATTGGATCAGGACCTGCAGGCTTACAAGTTTCATTTGATCTCGCAGGATTAGGCTATAATATAACACTCTTTGAGGAGCTTGAGGTTCTTGGGGGCATGTTAAGGTGGGAGATCCCAGAATATCGCTTACCAAAAAGTGTGCTCCAGAAGGAGATTAACAACATCTTGAATCTCGGCATTGAGGTACGGACAAATACGCGTATTCAAAATATCGATAATCTTTTTGAAGAAGGCTACGACGCCATTTTTATCGGTGTGGGCGCCCCGATGTCTAAAAGTCTAGGACTTCCAGGCGAAGATTTGCTTGGTGTATATCCCGGCGAAGATTTCTTGAAAGACGTAAATCTTGGAAAATATATTGATTTTACCGGAAAAAAGATAGTTATAGTCGGAGGAGGAAATACTGCACTCGATTCCGCAAGAACATCACTACGTCTTGGTGCAAAACAAGTATCTATTGTTTATCGAAGAAGGAGACCACAAATGCCGGGACATAGTCACGAAATTAGTGATGCAGAAGCTGAAGGTGTCCTTTTATTTTTCCTCGCCGCACCCTTGAAACTTATTGGAGAAGACAAACTTGAAATGATAGAATGCATTCGCATGAAACTTGTGGAAGCTGACGAAAGCGGACGACGACGTCCAATTCCAATTGAACACTCTGAATTTTTAATTGAAACAGATGTGTTTATGCCAGCAATTGGACGGGGTACGGATATCGATTGGCTGAACAGTCTAGAGCTTAGCGAATGGGGTACCATCCCTGTTGATGAATTCGGTGCCACGTCACGACCAGGTGTGTTTGCTGGCGGTGATGTAGTCAATGGTGCCTCGGTAGTTGTAGAGGCGTTAGCTGATGGAAAAAGAGCAGCACAAGGTATTCATAAGTATTGCCAAGAAAAACTATAAACCCAATATCATCTTTTCATATTTCTTAGACTATTTCTCTATTTTTGATGTGTGATTTATTACACATTTTTCTATAGAAAAAATGTTTTTCTTTAGAATCATATAAGATCAAATCATTGCTCTAACTCGTGGTTTTTTGAAATTGAAACTTCTCGTTTTTCTTTATGCTGTATAAACTATGTATGCAGATTTGTTCATCATCGCACAAGTACATACATTACTTAACAGAGTTATATCATCAATAGCACCCTAGAGCGGGGCAATCAAACCTAAATGGTGGACAATCAGATGGGTCATCAATTCGTATTTCGTATTTCAGACAGATCAATTGGTTTAATAGGTCTCTGTATAACGGTGATGGGGCTTTTCCTGCCCTGGATGATCTGGCCAACACCTTACTATGCTCTCCGAGAGCAAGTATACGCTGCAACAGCATCGTGTATTTACCCATATTATACAATCTGGGAATTAGGCATCACAGGCGCTGGATGGCAAACTTCAATAGCGACACTGATCGCTGCATACGCACTCTTTACGGAAACAAAACGACGCCCAGGATTTCTGTCAGTCAGTAGTTTAATGATCTTTTACAATGTAGGGTCGATTCTGGCAATGTTCTTCATGTATTATGATTACTACTATTATTACACACCTGTCATCGGTCCAGGACCCTTCGTAAGTCTCGTCGGAGGAATATTCTTTTTACTATCTGCCCTGATATCACAAACTCGAAGAAAAAGTGTAAGTTTTTGTAGAAAGTGTGGCTCTAGTCTCTTGAATTCATATCAGTTCTGTCCCTATTGCGGTGAAGAAACGGATACAGAGCAAGATTGAAAACAACACAAAAAGAAACCTTCTTTTTTTCTTATTCTCTTTTTGATTTCATGAAAATCTAAATAAATCATTTGATCTACCTGTTTTCTTTAGACGAGAACCAATTTCTGTGAAAATAGTCTGAAACTTGATGCGGTGAATCAATGCATGACGAAATTAATGAAATCATTCAAGATTATGATATGAATAAGATCACAATAGGTACGATTGGCTCTCATTCAGCCCTGAATATTTTTAAAGGGGCAAAAGAAGAGGGCTTCCGTACTATTTGTCTTTGTAAAGAAGAAGATCAAATTACATATCAAAGATTTCCGGTAGCTGACGAAATAATAATTTTAGATGACTTTAAAGAACTGTTAAACCGTGAAGTCCAGGAAAAATTGAGACGCCTAAACACGATTCTTGTGCCTCACGGCTCGTTCATTGCCTATCTAGATCTAGACGAGGTCATTAACGATCTGCAAGTGCCTATGTTTGGAAACCGGCACCTTCTGCGGTTTGAATCTAACCGAGAAAAACAGAAAATATGGCTTCAGAAGGCTGGATTAAAACAGCCTAGAACGTTTACCGCTCCTCATGACATAAATGGGTTGACTATTGCAAAATTTCCAGGCGCAAAAGGCGGAAAAGGTTATTTTCTAATAAATACACCAGAAGCCTTCCAAACAAAAGCGAAAGACATGATTGAGAAAGGATTCATGAAAAAAGAAGATATGGACCAGATTTACTTACAGGAGTATATTTTCGGTGTGACAATCTATCCTTCTTATTTTAATTCGCGGCTTAACAATGAAGTTGAATTATTATGCGTAGATAGAAGATATGAATCTAGTATAGATAGCTTAGGGCGAATTTCTGCGAAAGAACAACTGAATATGAATAATCTCACGCCAACGTACACGGTTGTTGGCAATATCCCGATAACCATAAGGGAATCTTTATTATCAGAGTATATCCGAATGGGAGATAATGTGACCAAAATTTCAGAAGAAATCGCACCTCCTGGCATCATAGGACCTTTTTGTCTTGAAACTATAGTTACAGATGTTCCCGAGATATTTACCTTTGAAATTTCAGCAAGAATTGTTGCAGGAACAAATGTTGGCATAGGAATTTCTCCATATGCTTATGTAAAGCACGGTGAGGAGATGTATATGGGAAAAAGAATCGCCAAAGAGTTAAAGGTAGCCATCGCAAAGAAGAAACTTAATATGATTGTTACATGATGGCGGTTAAAAGTCACATTTATGACCATTTCGGAAAATAGTCACATTTATGACCATTTCGGAAAATAGTACTTAATAGTAGGTCAATTACCCCACCTTAAAGGGTAGGGGCTTGGGTCGTGAGATCTGAGAGCAATTAGTTGATTAGCCTAAGAGAGGTCATATAGTGTATGACGGTATCTGAGTTATCAGGAGAGTTCAAGAACACACCAGGGGATGCTTCTCTAGTCCCTTGCTCTGTAAACGGTGGTTTAAACAGAGAGGAAACGCTCAGTGATCATCGTAGAGTACTGACTGATAACCTTGGCGAAGAGAACCAACCTCCTGTGACGCACGTTAAAGGAGGAGATAGGACTTGAGAGTACCTATCTATGTGTTAAACATCAGGGGGCAACCGCTTATGCCTACCACACAACATAACGGAAAGAAGTTATTACAAGAAGGCAAGGCACACGTTGTTCAGCGATGTCCTTTCACCATTCAGTTGAACTATGCCACCGGAGAGGCGATACAACTGATTAAACTGGGAGTGGATATTGGATTTACTGAAATCGGATTTAGTGCCAAGACCGATACGTTAGAAGTCATCAGTGGGACCTTAAGCTTGCGCAAGGATGTTTCTGACAAGCTAGAGGAAAAGCGTAGGTATCGTAGAAACCGTAGAGGCAGATTAGGGTATCGACCACCACGATTTGATAACCGAACACGACCTGAAGGATGGTTAGCCTCTAGCATTCAGC
>NZ_JAHPYX010000181.1:0-8750 GCF_019058535.1 Candidatus Borrarchaeum sp. | reverse complement strand
GAAGAGGTGGATCAAAAATGATAGGAACCGTACCTCAAACATTAAAGGATATTGCAATTTCATTAAACATTCTAGTTCGTGCACAACCTGATTTTCCATTAGACCTGTATGCTGAAGTAAAAGCAGAAAAGTTGCTTGAGGTCATCACGCAACTAAAGGAAAAATACAACGTGACTCATCTGTCAACTATTATCGGACAAGATCAAGATGATGGATATCACCTACTTTATCCATTTTCGATAACCTTGTCTAATAACAAATGGGGGAAATTGATTCTTGACGTCACAGTTGATAAGAAGGATCCAAGAATAGACTCACTCGTTCCAGAAATTCCTGGTGCTATTCTGTATGAAAGAGAGGTCTATGATATGCTAGGAATTCAATTTACAAACCATCCTGACCTTCGGCGCTTACTAACAGCGGATTTCATGCCAGAGGATATATTTCCTCTCAGAAAAGACATTAGTTATGAAGAAATATTTGAGAGACTAGCAGAATCATTGAAGAAGAAGGAAGTTGGAGGAGTTGCTAGTTTAGGAGAAACAGAAGCCGCGGGGCGCCATATTGATTACGCTAGTGCAAGGAGGAGAGGACCAATGGGTGCATATATCGATTATGTTCCTGAAAGGTCAGATTTTGCTATTGCCATCGGTCCTCAACATCCGGCGCTTGAAGAGCCAGTTCGTTTTATTTTCCATGTTACGGGAGAAACGGTAAAAAAAGTAGATGTCCGTTTAGGATTCAACCATAGAGGAATTGAAAAAGCGTTTGAAAGTCGCACGTGGCTTCAAAATCTCTATCTGGCAGAAAGAATATGTGGTATATGCAGTAATTGTCACCAACTCTGCTACTGTCAAGCTGCAGAAAAATGTGCCAACCTGTCTGATAAAGTACCAGATCGAGCAAAATATATTCGCGTGATTATCGCTGAACTTGAACGTATTCATTCGCATCTATTATGGATTGGTCTCCTAGCCCACGAAGCAGGCTTTGATACATTGTTTCATTTTACGTGGCAGGATAGAGAACTTGTTATGGATATTCTTGAACTTATCTCTGGAAATCGAGTCAATTATAGTATGGATACTCTTGGAGGTGTTCGAAGGGATATTACTCCAGAGCAGATAGTTAAAATTATCCCAAAGCTAAAGGAACTCCGTAAAAGGGGCAAGCATCATCGAGAGGAATTACTGCATGAACGAAGCTTTCTTGCACGTCAAAAAGGCATTGCAATATTGTCAAAGGAAGATGCTTTACGCTTTTGTACAGTTGGACCTACCGCACGGGCGAGTGGTATCAAAAGAGATATTCGAAAAGCGGATCCTTATGCCGCCTATGATCAGTTTTCTTTTGATGTACCTGTCTTAACTGAAGGTGATGTTTTCAGTGGTTTGGAAGTACGGTTAGACGAAGTCTCCATCTCTATAGATCTGGTTATTGAAGCGCTTGAAACTTTGCCTCAAGGTGAACTACAAATTCGATTTCCGCGAAAAATTCCAGAAGGTCAAGGAATTAGTCGAGTCGAAGGCCCACGTGGAGAAAACATGCATTACGTCCGATCCATTGGAACCGATAAACCTGAGCGTCATAAAGTCCGTACTCCAACACTTGCCAACATTCCGAGTTTAGTTCATCGATTGACGGGTGTAAATGTGGCAGATCTCCCTCCTGTCATACGAGTAATCGATCCTTGCGTAGGCTGCATGGACAGAGTAACGTTTGTAGATTTAAAGAAAGGAAAAAAAGTTGAGTTGTTAGGCGAACAACTAATAAGTCGAGCAAACCGTGCATATCGTTCGGGTATTAAAGTTCTAAATTTTTAGACTGAGATTGACCAAAATGACATCTTTCAACCCAAGAGTAAAATATCCAATTTATATAGCAATATATGCCCTAGTTATAGCAGGCTTGTTCTTGTTATTTCAAGGATTTCCTGTGATAATTATCATTTTGAAGTATTTTATATTCCCAGGCATTCTTTTTTTGATCTCTGGAGCCTTGTTTTACGATTGGTATGAGCGTAAAGTCTATGCGCATATGCAAACGCGAATTGGTCCGCGATTTATTCAACCAGTTTTTGATGTTCTCAAACTCCTCGCAAAAGAAGACATTACTCCCGATGGTGTAGATAAGCCCGAATTCAGTATGATTCCCCCTTTTCAATTATTGATAGCCCTATTAATAGCGTTCCTTATGCCCGTGTATATTGCAGAAGGATTAATCTCATTTGAAGTTGATTTGATTTTCTTTCTATTCTTATTAGCAGTAATTGGTAGTTCAATATTGTTACTTGGATGGACGAGTAACAACCCATACGGTTTAATTGGTGGATCAAGAGCAGCGGTTGCACAATTTTCGTTTGAAATTCCATTAACAATCGCATTTATTGGGCCAGCTATTTTAGCAGGTTCACTTCGCATATCAGATATCGTTAGAAGCAAGTTCAATTTAATCGATCTTCCTCTAAATGTAATCTTTCAAAGAAATGGATTTACTATGATGCATTTATTGTATCTCATTCCTCTTTTGATCCTCTTTGCAATCGCCATTTTAGCCGCTAATGCTGTCCTAGAAAAAGTTCCATTCGATCCTGAGCATGCTGAAGTAGAGATTGTTGGTGGTTGGATGGTAGAACTTAGCGGAAAAAAATTTCTATTCTGTCTTCTAGCAAATCGCGTGACTGAGTTTGCATTGGCAGGAATTATTGCAGCAGTATTTTTTGGCGGACCAGGCTTTAGCCCCTTTAACACATGGGTTAATGGCATACTATTTATTGGCTCATGGGACATTTTTCAATATCTAATTAATATAGTAACCTTTTTTATTAAGACTACAGTGATCGTGTTTCTTATTACATTGGTTCGTGCGATCCATGCCCGTTTTCGTATCGACCAACTAATTCGCTACTTTTGGCGATATTATTTGCCTGTCGCACTACTTGCACTCTTTATGATAGTTTTTCTAGTAGGAGTGATTTGAATATGGCGCAAATAAATAACCGCGTATTAATTGAAACAGTCGAAGATTTATTTAAGAAACCCCTCACTGTTCTATATCCGAGTGAACGTATAGAGATCCCTAAGGGATTCAGGGGTGCGCCAGAAGTTAACCCCGCCTTATGTACTGTTTGTTTAACTTGCGAGAAAGTCTGCCCTTCACATTGTATTAGTATAGTACAAATTGAGCCTGATGAATTATCTGATCTTGGCATCTCTCCGGAAAAAGGAAAGCCTTTTCGTTTTTCAATTAATCTCGGACAGTGTTTACGTTGCTCCCAATGCCAAGAATCTTGTCCAGTAGGTCTTAAGGGTCAACCTGCCATCTTCTTAAATCCTGATCGATGGAGACAGACGTATTTTAATCCTAAAGATGCCATAGAAACTAAAATTGTTTATAGAGGTAGAAAAGAAAAATGAACCCGCAAAGGAGATGATTGTATGGCAACACCTGAAATCATTTTTCTGGCTTTATTTACCTTGGTTATGGCGATTATAGCGCTTGAATCAGAAAAAATATCACGTGGAATTGTAGGCCTAGCGCTATCAGCCTTCGGGATCGGGGCCATTTACTATTTAGTTGACGCGCTCTACGCTGCTCTTTTTCAACTCTTACTTTACGCAGGAGTCTTAACAGTCTTGATCATGGTTGTCGCTTCAACTTTAGCCGAACAATCTACTGGAAAGACCGTTGAGAAAGATCAAGTCATCGGAGAGGTGAAGTAATGAGTTACAAAAAAATGTTCGGAAAAATTGGAATAACCCTAGTTTCTTTTTTCCTTGTATTATTCCTCCTAAACTCACTAGGATCAGGAATGTGGGCTGAGACGCTATCAACTGTCAATCGTGGAACTGCTAATGAAGTGAGTTTACGTTTATTGTGGACAACCGTTGTAACTGCGACTATAATTCAGGCGTTTGTATTCTACGTAGCACTTTTAGGAATGAATATGGTGTTTAACCCTCTGATAAAAAAGAACCAGCAGGAAGATGAGCAATAATGAGCATTACTTTCGATTCTTTCACGGATTTTGAAGTTTTACTTGCATTATCTTTTATTATGCTATTAATGGGGTTTTATGGCCTAACTACTAAACGATCAGCGATCAGAGTAATCATGGCATTAGAAATGCTCGTCAGTGCACCCAATATTGTGTTCATTGCATTTGGATTCACTCAAGGTGTAAATGTGGATCCACAAACACAGACATTTGTCCTGATTACACTATCAGTCGGTGCTGCAGTCGTGGGACTTGCATTAGCCTTTATACGAAAAGTGTACGAACATTTTCAGACCACTGAAATTGACGATCTTACAACACTCAAAGGCTGAGGTGTCTAAAAATGGCAAGTTGGCATATAAACACATTGCAAAGCGTCTTTCTTCTGTTTCTTCAGCCTTGGTTTTCAATATTTGCTATTCCCATTCTCGGAGCGGTCATTTCTGCAATTATTGGAAAATTTAGTACAGAGATAAGTAACTATTTTTCGGTTGCTACGATTGGTATTTCAGCACTTCTTGCAAGTTACCTTGTTTTTGCGGGGAATTGGGAAGAACAGGTAATTCTATTAAACCCTACGGTATTTAATTATAACATCCATGGGTTCTTCAACAATTCCATCATGGTCGATCCTTTGGGGGCCTTTGTCGCACTCATTGCAGCTGGTTTGGGTTTTTTAATTGCCCTATTTTCCTTAGAATACATGAAGGATGATGATGCACAAGGTCGATATTATTTCTTCCTACAACTTTTCGTAGGCGGAATGGTTCTTTTTGTTCTTGCAGGAGATCTTGTAATCCTCTTTTTCGGCTGGAAAATAATGGGAGTTTGTTCTTATTTCCTGATTGCACATTGGTTCCATAAACCTGACCCACAAGGTACACTATGCGCCAAATCTGGAATAAAAGCATTTCTCATGACATTTGTTGGCGATATCGCTCTTCTAATTGCGCTTGGAATCCTCTGGCTAGAATTAAACACGATAAATATAAAAATAATTACGGTAGAATTTGCTACCAACGTATCACCAGATCTTCAAACACTTGTTGCGCTATTCATTTTGCTCGGCGCTATTAGTAAATCTGCTCAATTTCCTCTCATTACTTGGTTAAGTAGCCCTCGTCGAATTAATATTGATGCAATGCAGGGGCCTACAACGGTTAGTGCACTTATACATGCAGCTACGATGGTAAAAGCTGGAGTATATCTCCTATCACGATTTTACAACGTCTTTGGTCCAACTGAGGTGGAACCTTTTTTCATTACCATTGCCTTCATAGCCGCTATTACCGCTATCATTAGTGCCGCCTCCGCCTTGGTCTCTATTGATATCAAACGAGTATTGGCATATTCAACAGTTAGTCAAATTGCTTATATGTTCATGGGACTTGCAGTTGGTTATTTAGCGTATTATGAGAACCAAGCCATTAGTATTGAAGGTTTTATGGCCACTCAGTTTCATTTATTGTCTCATGGTCTCTTCAAAGCACTCCTCTTTCTATCGGCTGGAGCAATCATTCATTCTCTGCACGATGAACGGAACATCAAACATATGGGTGGATTGAAAAATGACTTGCCAGTTCTTCACTGGTCAACATTAATAGGAGTATGTGCCTTAGCGGGTGTTCCTTTCCTCTTTAACGGTGGATATAGCAAAGAGGCAATATTAGGTAGCGCAATCAATTACGCTTCAAGTGGTGCGAGACTAGCTTCCCTTGGTTGGATAGTCTATGGCGCTGGTATAATAACCGCGCCTTTAACAGCTATATACGCGTTTAGGTTTTTTTTCTTGATTTTTTATGGCGAAAAGCCAGAAAAATTGAAAATCTACAAGCCAGGGGCAATAATGCGAGGAGTTACAAGTTCTTTAGCAATCCTTGTCATAGCAACTGGGTTTCTTGGACCAATTCTCCTAAATAACTATTTCGAACCTATGTTCGAGCATGTGGCATATCATAACCCACTGAGATATATACCCGATCTCGTACACCAGCCAATGGCATTTTTCAACATGATTCTGGCAATCTCGCTAGTAGCTGTTGGATTTACCATTAGTTATCTCATCTACTATAAAGGCCCTAGAACCATCATGCCAACAGTACGGAAATATTGGGTTCTTAGCGCTTTTTATAATATCGCTGAAGAAGGATTTTACTTAGATGTGCTTTACAACGAGTTACTGGACTTATTCATGAGGGTCACTTGGAAATTACGCAAATTACAATCTGGTGATCTCAATTACAATACAGTAGGAATAGTTGTGGTTCTTCTTGCAATTCTTATTGCTTTTATACTCTTTTAGGTGATAATAATATGATTGAGATAATAGGATTTAATATATCATTGCTTTCCTTCGTTTTTGTCCCCCTTCTAAGCTCTTTTCTTCTTATGTTCATAGAAAGACTACTAAAGACTTCCTGGTTGAAAAAGAAGTTAGTACATGCCATTGCGTTTATTGGAGCATCAATTAATATGTTATTGGCGATTTTGTTTAGCAGTTCAATTTTAATAACAGGAGAGAAATTCTTTAAAGAGACATCTTTCCTTGTCTTACAGGCAGATATGACCTCTCTCTTTTTTATACTAATCTTTACAACGATCCATTTTGCGGTTAACATTTATTGCATAAATTTTATGGATTCCTATGAAGACTTAGCATATTTCTATGCTTTGTTGTTTGCAGTAATAACCGGTCTTAATCTGGTAGTATTGGCAGTTGATTTTTTCACCCTGTTTATCGCATATGAAGGAATGGTTCTAGGTAGTTATAGTATGGTTAGTTATTATCGTAGCAAAGAATCGTCAGAAGCAGGGTTTAAGTACTTAGTGATGAGCTCAACGGGGAATATGTTAATTCTTTTTGGATTAGCTCTACTGTATGGAGCAACCAGTAGGCTAGATTTTGTTTATTTTGAAACAGCAACCCTGCAAAATAATCCTATGACCTCAGTGACACTCATTTTGATGATCGTAGGATTTGGTGTCACTGGGTCAATGTTTTTCCTTAATACTTGGCTTCCGGATGCTCATCCGGCTGCACCTGCACCTGCAAGCGCGATGCTCTCAGGAGTTGTTGTCATTGCAGGGACGTATGGTATATTAAGAACACTTACACTACTTATCATTCCGTTAAACATCAGTATTGGCGGTAACTGGGGCAATCTATTGATGTCTGTTGGCATTATTACCTCATTACAAGGAAATCTTTTTGTTCTCATCCAATTCAAGAGATCAGATTCACACGCACGAAATTTCAAACGCATTTTAGCATTTTCCACGATCACACATATGGGCTACCTTATCACAGGCCTTGGTGCTGCAAATATTATGGGGTTAAGCGGGGTCCTATTACATGCCCTCAACCATGCTATTGCAAAAAGTTTGTTGTTTATGATTGCCGGATATCTCATTTTTTCAACGGGTTCGCACTCCCTTGATCACTACAAAGGACTTGGAAGACGAGACCCAGTTATTGGATCATGCTTGGTGATTGGTCTTTTTTCACTAGCTGCGATACCTTTCACCGGTGGTTTCTGGTCAGAATTGCAAATTATCCTAGGTCTGTTCGAAAATGGCAGTCCCATCGGCATAATTGCTGGTTGGAGTATGCTAGTATTTACTTTTTTTGCAGCAGCCGGTTACCTATGGATCATTAAATATATTGTCATGGATAAATCAACTATGGAGGAAAAATATGTTCAAGGCTTCGACAATATGAATTTTAAGAATAGTGGGCTAATGAAGCTTGTTATTGTCCTTTTTGCCATCTTTATTGTTATTCTGGGAGTATACCCAGGCCCATTTATAGACTTTACTCTACGTGCTGCAAGTAATCTTCTTGGATAACTCCGCTTTTTTTACATAAGGGACTTTCTGCTTCACTTAAGAGATATATCCACAATTACTATATGTACAGGACGAAGTAGCGGTTTTTTTCTACACTATCTGGCTATGAAAGAAAGTTTTCTTTAGACACATCATTTCTCATAATAACAGTGATGTTTTAAGAGAAATAGAATCAATTTTAGCTCAGACGTATTCTTTTCCTATTAACAACTCGCTTCTGGTGAGTGTCTTGTCCTCCCATTCCATGATCCACACGCCACCTCTAGGAACATGTGAATGTTCATCTTCTGTGCTCTTTCCTTCGAAATCACTCGGGGAAACCAACAGAATTATCGCATTAATCGGGAAACCGTGTGATACTGCCCAAATTGTGCTTCTATCGTATTTTATATGTTCTTTAAGCCATTTAGAAACTCTTTTTTTTACTTTCTCAAAACTCTCATCATATGTTTTTTCATCTAATCGTTCATCTACGATTATTTTACTGAATTTATTTGTTAGTAATTCCGCAGTTTCTTCTGTCCTCTTGTACGGAGAAACATATATTTTATCAGCCGGAAACTTCATTAGTTTGTTTTTGAGAGCGATTATTTGTGTTCGTCCTTCAAGCGAGAGAGGAGGACCAGGTGGTAAGCGATACTCTCCTTGCCAGTTTTCCTCTGTTTTTCCATGACGGATGAGCAAAAGTCTTGTTAATTTTGAATTGTTTGCTTTTTCAGTTTTCATCTATAATCCGACCGTTCCTTTCATCATAGACAGATATTAACAACTATTAACAACTATTAACACCGGTCTATCCACCCAGAGTCTGAATAGCGTTAAAGTAAGTAAATATAAGGCTTTTACTTGCCAAAAATTATGGGATAAATGATGAGAAAAATCCCTTTATACAGTCAAAGGCTGATTT
>NZ_JAHPYX010000180.1:0-4666 GCF_019058535.1 Candidatus Borrarchaeum sp. | reverse complement strand
GTTCCCAAGTTACCAGTTCAATGGAGTGGTCGGTTTTGTAGATTCTGAAAATCCATATTTTCGCTTTTTAAGAGCTGCTCGTGAATTATTCGCTTTTGATTCGTTTCATATCCCCCAAATTCGTTATCCTTATGGATTTCTCTTTCATGTGGTAGAAATTCAAGACAAAACTCCGTTTCCGAGGCGATAAAATGTATAAGCGTATCCTTGTGGCCCTAGATGGCTCAATATGTTCAAATATTGCTTTAAAAACAGCACTAGCACTTGCTGAACGAGGAAACCAAACGCATCTCATCGGCTGTCATGTCTACGCCGCTCGCATGCATCGAACTCGCTTTGAGGAAATGGAGCCTGGGTTGCCAGAGTCTTATCAGGAAGAAGAACGTTTAAATTATCTACGCCATGCTCATGATGATATTATTGGAACAGGGATGAAACTCATCTCCGACGCATACTTAGCCCCTCTGATCCAGAAAGCCGAAGAAAAAGGATTGACCTACGAAGGCGTAACTCCTGAAGGACGCAACTATGTGGAACTTCTTCGCGTAATACAAGAGCATAATGCCGATCTTGTTGTGATGGGAGCCTTGGGACATGGACATGTTCCAGAGGGACTCATAGGAAGCTTAACCGAACGCATCTTATTTCTAGCCCCCAATAGTGATATATTAGTAATGAAAAAATCTTTGAATTTCGAAAAGTACCCTATTGTGGTAGGAATTGATGGGAGTGAAAACAGTTATGCAGCCATGAAAAAAGCAGTTTCTATCGCTCGTGCATTTGGTTCCAATGTGGAAGCTGTGGCAGTCTATGACCCTTTCTTTCATACGGGGGTCTTTCAGACGATCACTGATGCCTTACCAGATGAGGCAAAGCAACGCTTCAATTTTGCTGCTCAGGAAAGACTTCACGATGAAATCATAGATCAAGGGCTAGAGACTCTTTACCGAGAGGGGTTGGAACGAAGTGTCTTACTGGCACAATCAATGGGAATAGAAGTCCACCCAAATGTATTAGCAGGAAAGGTATATTCTCAACTTTATCATTACGCTACACTAAGGGGGGCAGGGTTGATAGTGATGGGACGGTGGGGATTGCATCGAGAAAAAGATTCGATTATCGGATCCAATACTTTGAATATCACCAGATTGAGCACTACAAATGTGTTGGTGGTGACTCCTCCAACGGAACCATTAGAGGTGCCTAAACTTACCCAAGAGGTGCAGAATGTCGCATTACCTTGGACGCCAGAAGCGGAACTTATGATGGAACGCGTTCCAATTTTTGCGCGCGAAATGGCACGTCGAGTAATTGAGGATCAAGCTCGGGAAAGAGATCTTTCAGAGGTCACTCCTGATATAGTTCAAGAAATTGCTCAACGCTTAGGAATGAAAAAGGGACGACACGACAAAGAAGTGGCTGATGTTCCAGAAGCTCAAATGGTGAGTTTCCGCAAGATCAAAAGACTTGCTCCCGACTTTCATCGCCATATTCTTCGTAGCAAATTAATAGGACAAACGGTGCGGACAGGTGAGCGTATCTTGGTCTATGAAGTTCTAGAGACGGATCCCCCGGGTCTGGTTAGGGTTACGGAAAAAACCCGTCTGGAGTTTCGATGATGGTAGAAACGCAAGCGACCGTGATCATAGAAGAAGTATGGAAATATTACGGAAAAATTAAGGCTCTTGAAAATGTTAACTTGAGAATTCAGAAGGGTGAGATCTTCTTTCTGCTGGGACCGAATGGTTCTGGGAAGTCTACTTTGCTCAGAATATTGAGCACTATCTTCTCTCCTGATAAGGGTCGATTTTCTCTCTTTGGTCGTGATGGGATAAGAGACCGGGCAGTCATCCGCAAACAGATAGGAATTCTTTCAGAGCATAGTAGTCACTGGGATAGACTTACTGGTTATGAAAATGCTTGGTTTTTTGCTAGTTATTACAATATCCCTCAAAAAATGATAAAAAATCGTTTAAACGATCTTTTTCGTAGGTTTGGGCTATGGGAAAAACGAAATGATGCAGTTGTCACCTATTCTTATGGAATGCGACGCAAACTATCTATTATAGAGGCTTTTGTTCATCAACCAAAGCTTTTATTGCTTGATGAGCCCTCCATGGGCCTCGATTACGTTTCCAGATTGAAGCTGTTTGATCTTATGGAACAGGAAGCACTTAAAGGAACAACAATAATTGTAGCCACAAATGATGTAAATGAAGCATCCCAAATGGCTAAAAGGGTTGCTCTTCTCCGACAAGGAACAGTAGTGATTACAGACGAACCAATGGAATTAGTTAAATCGCTGAAAGCTCTAACTCGGATAACACTTTGGGTAGCTTCCCCCATTCCTTTAACTTCACTTCAGGCTATTAATGGAGTAGAAGGGGTAGCAGCAAATAAGGAAGCAGAAAATAGCTTTCAAATAGTTTTCCTCGTACGCGATGGACGTAAAATCCTGCCACATATTGTAAATGAAGTAGTGAAAGAGAATGGAGCAATTTTAGGTATGGATGTGAATGAGCCGAACCTAGGTGATGTCTTTCTTAAACTAACCAGAGAGGAGATCCACTAATGCTCCCAAGTCGTTATTGGCAAAAGGAATTCTTAGAAGAGATAAAAAGTAAAAGAACTCTAACGATGAAATTTCTACTGCCACTGCTTCTCCTGAGTCCTCTTGCCATATTTTCGATTCCTTACAATATTAAAGCGGGAGGTATTACTGCGGCAGTGCTTTTCATAGGAGTGTTCGGTTCGGCGGTAAAATTAGTACGCCTAAGAGAGAACAGAATGTTAGAACGACTAGCAGTGCTTCCTATACCTTCTGCATATATAGTTTGTGAATATATTTTAATCAATTCATTTTTCGACGGTCTTCAACTTCTTGCCCCATTATTAATAATCTATGGACTTGAGCATTCCCAGCCGATTGCCTTATTATGGATTTTCGCCTGCTATATCGCTTCTCTTTTAACCGCTAATGCTTTAGGTGTATTAGTTACTCTAATATCGGGTACTTCAGGAGAAGTACACCTTTTTGCATTTCTGACTGT
This sequence comes from Candidatus Borrarchaeum sp., assembly GCF_019058535.1. Taxonomy (NCBI): domain Archaea; kingdom Promethearchaeati; phylum Candidatus Borrarchaeota; class Candidatus Borrarchaeia; order Candidatus Borrarchaeales; family Candidatus Borrarchaeaceae; genus Candidatus Borrarchaeum; species Candidatus Borrarchaeum sp. Next base: position 1,616 of record NZ_JAHPYX010000180.1, on the reverse strand, counting down.
TTTGGTGGTGGGAGCACTTTCAGGTCTATTTATGATACTTTTACCCAGCCCGTTGAGGGAGATTGGATTTATAATGCCTTTCCGGCATTTATTAGATGCCTTGCTCTATGGATGGGGATTTTCTCTACCTCAAGTTCCATTTCTTGGGCCGCTTATGGGAATAGCGTGGCTAGTTGGAACTTTAACTCTTTCTTCACGTCTATTCCGCTTTAAATAGACTAAAAACGGGATTTACTTGTCAACTAAGTTATAAATCACACAGGATCAACAGTGAAATGGGCAGCATAGTATTGATGATGATATAAAAATGATGATTTTTATTTTTCAGTCAATATATAAGCGCGTCAATTACTTTTGAGATAGATCTACGTTGTTACTGTTAGATAACACACACACATTCATATAAAATGTAAGAATTCTAAATATTAACAAAAAATAAAAAGAGAAGGTGAAAAAATGTCTAGCTGGAATGAATATGTTGATTACGGCCAGTGTCCTACATGTGGCATGAAATACAAGCATAAGAAAGAACTTCTAGAAAAGTTTAAAGAACATCATGGTATGCCAGGGTTCATTGAAGTGGTGGAGAAACACATGGATGACTATGGAACATGTCCTACATGTCAACTCGAATATAAATCGAAAGAAGAACTGAAAAAACACATAGAAGAGCATCATGGTTTACCAGGTTACATAGACGTAATGGTTAGCAAGCTAGATGAATCTGGCAAATGCCCGACATGCGGACTTGAATACAAGAGCAAAGCGGAACTTGAGAAAACCATAAAACAACATCGTGGTATGCCAGGACCAGGTGCTGTTTAAAACATTAAGAACCACAGTTGTAAAGAAACATAAGTAAAATTAGAAGTGTTCTTGCCACAATATACACTCCTGGCATCTATCTTTTTCTAGATTACAGTATAATTTGGTGACCTACCTCGTGCGAAAGCCTCAAGGCTTCCTGCTTCTCCGACAGACTCGATCCCCTTGCAGGTTACGGAGGTCTTATCTCCACAGGCTTACCATCCCTACGCCCCGTAGATACTCATAGGCTCTATGAGCAACACAATATATAACCCCAACGCAATTCATCACCACGCTGAAGCGGTGGTACTTTCTTGCTTAGCTACCCGTAATAGTTAAACTCTAAAAAACAAATAATTAGCCTTGTTTAAGCCTACCGATAGCAATTGCCTAGGACTATTTTTTCTTGGGTTTCCCACGCAAAAAAAATCGTTCTTGATGGTTTACCATTCCAACGTTATTAAACCTGCATTTCAAGCATTGTTTTCATCCTCTTCCTTACTGATAACTTCGGCGAGTTCGGGGACACGTATTAATTTAATTTATAGCGAGTTCTAATCTTGCCTGATGGACTTCTCTTATTAAAAGAATTTCCTTATATTTTTATCGATGTTTACATGGACTAAAATGAGTGGTTTTCTTAAAAAGTCAACTAGTGTGTTTAAACATAGGTTTTATGAGCATTTAATCCTCTACAGGATCATCACAATAAACTTCACGCCTTTTCGATATCAACTTATATTTTATGGAGGTGAAATAGCAAGATTTATATAATTGTTAACTCTACATTACTATTGATAACTCTACAT
>NZ_JAHPYX010000179.1:0-12360 GCF_019058535.1 Candidatus Borrarchaeum sp. | reverse complement strand
TGAAAGAATATAAGTCCGTATAGCTAATACCTATTTCTAGGTTTATAGAAAGAATTCGAGGTATCAGTATGGTGCGAAAATATAGAATCGCATTGGTAATGATCTCTATTCTTTTTACAATGAGCTTTATTGGATGCGTACAGCCCACTGTTGCTCAATTCGCCTCTGAGGAATTTCAACAAACCTATGATGTTGAAGCTGGGACAGTGCTGACGGTTGATAATCAAAACGGAGACATAATCGTTGAAGGATGGAATAACGATGATGTTGAGGTTTATGCCGAAAAAGTGACCCAATATGGGCAAAGTGAACTGGACAAAGTCAGTATAGAAGTGACCACCGGAAATGAAATGACCGTCAAAACGACCTATACGAACCTATTTTGGTTTTTTAGAACTCCTCGGGTGACTGTGAATTATTGGATAAAGGTCCCGGCAGATGTATCCGTCGAGCACCTAGAAACTACGAATGGAGGTATCTCATTGGAGGGAACTACTGGAGACACAACTTTGATCAGCACCAATGGCAATATAAACGTGAAGGACGTTGACGGCTATGTGGATGCAGAGACCACCAACGGCGGCATTACAATCGAAGATGTCACAAGTGTTCGTGGGACAGAAACAACCAATGGCAGAATTATAGTCGAGATCCCGTCTCTTAGTAACAATGTAGAAATCAAAACTACAAATGGAGCGATTACTGCGTATGTATCGGAGGACTTAAACGCTGATCTTTCGATGTCGACAACAAATGGGGTGATAACAATTCACGATGTTCAATTAGACTTAGAATCTTCCTCGGCTACCAGCGTTGAAGGCACTATGGGAGACGGTGGCTATGACCTTACCATTACGAATACAAACGGCAACATTGACCTTTACAAGTTATAAGAGGGATTAATAGGATAAGTAGGAGTAGAAAGCATCGGTTTTCTCAACTTTCCTTTTCTTATTTTTTTACCTGAGAATTTTTTTTGTCATCGTAGCAAAATGTAGCGTTTTTCTGGAAGATAACGCCAATTCGAGCGTGGAATAAGAAATATAGAACATAGCAAAAAAAAGAAGGGAGGATAGCTTCAAAAAAGTTTTGCAATTATGCGCTTTTTTTCTTTAATCTCATACCGAATAGGAACCGAAGCACGTTGATTTGTCTGATAGGTATTAGTAAGAGGCTTATAATCGCGAATGATACTGAGAAGATGATGAAATATTTTACCATCACAATTAAATTCAAACTGACAACAAAGAAGGCTACTGCGACGATTACAGTTTCATGAAGGACATAGAATGGTAGGACAAGTTCATTTGAGAACTGCAAATATCGATGATTGAAACTCAGGAATTTCCGTCCCAGAAAGAGTAAAGCTATGATCCAAGACCAGCCATTGAACGCCCAAAGTGGCGTGAATAGAAGATAACCACTTAGTGAGACAAGAACGTCAAGGCCAAATGCTATAAAAACAACAAGAATAAGCACGCTAGTAACAATACCTACTATAAGCGCAATCAAGCCATTTTTGTCTATGGACTGCATGAATTGTGAATTAGAAGCCACCACGTATGCTAGTATGAAAAAAATGAGATAAGTGGGCAGTTTCCAGCCTCCGTAGCCGGAAGGGAACACAAAAAAGGGCGGAATCGCAGCTAAATCCACAATAATCAAGGGGATCGCAAGTAAGAAGATTCCTCCTCGTCTATTACAAATTGTTGCCAGTTTTGAAATTTTGTCATCTTTTTCTCGCAGATACTTGAAGAAATGTACTGTTATCAATGAAAACACGAAAAGCCAGAAAAGATACCAGAGGTATATTCCCTGATTTGCTCCAGCAAAATAGGTCAACCTGGGAACTAAATCTAAAGGAAAACCGTAAAGAAAGTAGTCCCAAAAGTAGCCTTCAAAAAAGGATCCTGTATAGTCGCCATTAAAAACTGCAGTAAAGTAAACATGCACATAGAGGATTGTAAACAAAGCAAAAATGAAAGGAACCATGAGTCGCAGGAATCTCGTCTTAGCGAATTGTAAAGCATTCCGTTTACCCAGAGAAAAATATGTCGCCATTCCCGAAATTACAAAAAACAACGGCATGATCCACCCTGTTACGAAGACATTAACCAGAGTAAATAGTGGATCTGGTTCGGGATTCATGATATGCCATGGAGTAATGATGAAAGGTCTTCCGCTATGATAGAAAAAAATTGTGCCCATCGCAATGACTCTCAGCCAATCAAGCCAATACCATCTTTCGATAGTGCTGCTCATTGTTTAAATCACCCATTCTCTATAAGATAATGATTTTTTTTCAAGTGAATTAAAAGTCATATATGACTAAGTCATATAAGAAGTAATGAGTTGGAAAAAAGGTATCTTGCTATAAGAAAATAAGAATCAATTTCAGGTCAACTCCCCCTCCTGTCGGAAAGAGAATCCTTCGCCCAATCAGTTGAAAATGCCTTAAATCAATCACTTTTCTGAAAAAGACTAGATGACAACATAATGCTAATTGGTGGCGCTCTAACGACGCCTGCCTGGCAAAAAATGATTGATGCTGATGGGTGGACGGAAACGTCTGCTGTAGGGCAGAGATTGTGACTAAATGGATCGAAGAAGAGGGGAGATACGATTTAACTGATTCTTCTTACTCTATTTTAACTCTTTACAACTTTACTTGAGTAGTTTTTAAATATATGTCACAATTTATTTGGATTCGTAAATAGTTTCTTTGTGTGAAAGGACATTTCTAATCATTTTAATAATTTAGATTTGTCCACAACAATTTATTGCAGAAAATGAGTAGAAGATCAATAACTGTGCGAAAAAATAAAATTGTAAAAATTTATTTATATGATTGAGCATAAATTAATTGAACATTTCACAGTCTTGCATGTTACAGATATCTTGAATTCTTTCTTCAGATGTTTAATCCGCTTGTATAATGCCATTGAAATTACTTGTGGAAACAAACAGAGGTTTTTTAATGTCAGATGAAAATGTCGCGATCTATTTGGATTTCGAAAATTTAGCCCTTTCTGCAGAAGAAGTTTATCCTTCAAAGGAGAAACCATTATCACTTGGACCTCTCGTTGATTTCGCAACATCTAAGGGAAATATTTGCATAAAAAGAGCCTATGCGGATTGGTCTAAGCACATTTTTGCTCAATATCAAAGATCGTTAATGGAACATGGATTTGAAATGATACATCTTCCAGCAACAACTTCACAAGGTAAAAATGGTTCTGACGTCAGATTGGCAATTGATGCAATGGAAAATCTAGAGTTATTTAAAATAATTAATATCATCATTATTTGCTCAGGAGATACCGATTTTATCCCTCTTATTCAACGAATTCTGGCAAGGGGAAAAAAAGTAATAGTTTTAGGATTTGAACATAGTGTAGGTCCCTTGATTAAAAGTAGTGGCACCGAGTTTAAATCTATTGATGAAATACTAGGTGCACCTGAAAAGGATTCATTATCTTCAGATTTAACTGAAGAGATGAATATTTCTTTAGGGAAGGATTTAATGATAAGATATATCAAAAGCAAATCAGATGATGAACCAGTATTGATGGCAAAGCTTAAGCAAGATTTACTGAGATTAGACCCTTCATTTTCTGAAAAAAGATTGGGATTTCGGAGTTTTAAGGACTTCGTTGAATCATTTATAGGAGAAATTGTTGAAAAGATTGATCTGACAGATCAACAACCTAAAATCTATTTTGCCGAAATGGAATTGCCAGAAGTACAGCCTGTGGATCTCAAAGCTGATGCAAAAAGTTTTCTCAAAAAGAATTTAAGGTATATTAATGATTCATCTCAACGTTTAAAACTCTTCACAATTCTATTTGAAGTCTTTAGAAAAAATCTTTCAATGTCAATGCATCAAATGATAGACATTTTGTTTAATGATACAAACGAAATACCAAAGATAACTATTAGAAAATTTATCAATACACTGTTTACGGGTAACACATTTATCTCATCTGAAAAGGAAATGGGAGGTCCACTATTATCCAGACCGTTTAGGCTGAAGGAGACTATAAAAAATCCTGCAGGTTTAGAAATATTTTATATGAGTAGAATCGTTGAAATCCTTAATAATCGCTTTCCAGATTTATCGGATGATGAAATTACTGAAATAGTATATGAGAATCACATAAACGTTTAATTGATAAATAATTTTAGAAAACTATTTTTTTAAGAAGAGTGATCATCCATTTAAAGCAATAACCCGCAGCAACACAAACTTATAGCAAAGAATCAGTTTCCTGAAAAAATCGACTCGATTTAAAGCCGTATATTCCGCATTTGACAGGATCTTCCCCCATAAGATTTTTACTATACTGAAAGGCTCTATAACGACATCCTCCTTTACAATCCGATAGATGCGGGCAATCTAGTTCTCGACAATTCAGAGCATCGAGTCTCCAGATCCAGTTGTCCTTGATTTTTTCCCAACAGGAAAGAAGAGGATTGGTCTGAATATTACCAACGGGTTGATCTTCAAAAAATCCACATTTTGCAACGTCACCGTTGCTCATTATGGCAGCAAGATGCGCCCCACATGCATAAATATTTGAGCTATCCTCAAAAGTATAGCCCCAACCATATTTCTTCAAAGCCCTTGCGGCGTCTTCTACTGATGCTTGAAGTTCTAAATTCTCTAAAAAATTTCCTGAGGGCGATGGAGCATCTAACATCCAACTTTCTATATTCATGTCTTTGAGAATTTGTTCAAGTTCTGGTAATTCGTCAATATTCTCTTTGTGAACCATGGTTGCTACGCTTACCCGAATGCCAAATGACTGTAACGTTTTAATTGCAGCAATCGATCTTTCAAACGCCCCTTTCATATCTCGAAAACGATCATGGCTTTTAATTCCATCAATACTGATCTGGACCTCATTTACAAGATCTTTTAGGCGTTCTGCGGTTTCTTTATCAATAAGCAACCCATTTGACAAAAGAATCTTTCGTATTTTGTATTCTCTAATCTTTTCTAAGAATTCAAAGATCTTTGAATGAAGAAGTGGTTCTCCACCAGATATGAGAAGTTTCAATCCTTGCATTTGATCGAATTGCCGAACTATTTCAAGTAGAATCTGCAGATCTAACTCAATTGGAGCACTTTTATCAAGATAACAATGAAGACATGCTAAGTTACATTTCGTGGTAACATGCAACAGTAACGTTCGCAAACTAGGGAGTGTAGATTGATCTACAGAATAGAATGGGATCTCCGACGCCTTTTTATCTTTTAGTTCGATTAACCTCTCATTTTTTAGTTCCTTAAGAAATCCTAAAAATTCATCCCTTGAATCATTAAATTGACTTAAGAGCTGATTGAGAGAAGAATAGCCGGTAAAATATCTCATCCATTGATACTCATCATTTTCTAATTCATAAAGTTCATTATTAACAAAATCATAAAGTACGGGATGTTCTAATACTCGAAGGACTACATGATTTGCAAGTTTAGGATACATTTGGTTTTCCTTTGCCTCGAATTTTTGGTTTTGTACATTATTCGTGAATTTAAAATGTATATAAAATTTTTTTTCCGAGCAGTTCAAAGAGAACTTTTGTGCTAACCATCGAGAGACATCTATTGATAAAAAAAGTGTGGTTCTTATATATTAGGCTGTCAAAACCTTGGTGATACTAAGCGTATCTTAAGGGATAAGGGACGTCTGCAGGTGGGCGCGCTTTCCTTCAAAACTCTTTTTCTTCCCTTTTCCCTTATGGATATATAGCAGTCTAACGCTAATATAATCCCGTTTCAAAAATTTTCCATGCAAAGAACCCAATAAACGAAACGCTAAATGATATTATTGCGCTCCACAAAAAGATAATTTCTAATGAAGAATATAGCACGACAAGTCCCATGAGTATTGGACCTGTAGTTTGTCCTATGCGGATTCCAGAATAAATTAAGCTAGATAAAACTCCTCGAAGTTCCATAGGACCAAGTCTTGTCGCTGACGTTAGAAACAAAGGTAAAGCTAAACCAAAGCCGAAGCCAAAAATTACGACCGGTATAATCATGAGTATTATACGATGAATAATAGGAATCATCACCAAGCTAATACCCTCAAAGCAAAATGCGAGTGTTAAAACGGCACGAGGAGACAAACGGCTCTCGATTTTATCAGCTTGACTAGAAGTTGCTGCTATTGTGAATGATAAAAGGGATGAAAAAATACCTATCTGGAATGAATTCAGTCCAAATTTTACGGCAAATAGTAGTGTTAAAGCGTAGTGGATTGCCCCGTATATCACGATAAACGCAATAATTGCAGTCAAGAAGAGAATTATACTCCCAGGTTTCTTCAAGTACTCTATAGATTTGTGAAAATATTCAAAAGTAGAGGATGCCTGCGAACCTTCTGGATTTTCTAGTAAGAAAAGAGCTAAAAAACCCACAACTACTCCTAAAAGAAGCAATAAAAATGGGTATGTCGCGCCGATTAGCGCGAGAGCACCGCCGACAAGTGGAAAACTCCCCATGCCAACATTTATTACACTAGTATTGATTCCCATGGCCTTTACGCGGGCATTGCCATCGTAAAAATCGCCTATGAGGATTACAGCTAAAATAGTTAAACCTGAGCCACCTATACCCGTTATAAATCTCAAGATAAGTAATTGTGTGAAGTTTGCTGCAAAAAAACTTAAGCCTCCTGCAGTACCGAATAGAAAAAGACAGGGTATTATAACTTGTTTTCTGCCAAAATTGTCGCTTAGAACACCGATAACAGGCGCCAGAAAAATACCTGGAAGCGTAAACGCTGTTATTAAAAGTCCAATTGACAGTAATGATACATTTAATTCGTGAGCTATTTTTGGAAGTGCGGGTATTATTGCACTATTGCCAACTATTCCACATAGGGAGATACCGAAAATGATGGAGATTTTTCTATTTAAAGGCACAAGCTTCACGACATTAAATTTTGTAAACAGGTCAATTAAGATCTCTTTTAGTCTTTTGGTTTCTTATAGATGAAATGCAGTATTTTCTAAAGGGCGTCTTTAGTACAACTTAAAGATAGTTTAACGCATTTTATAAAAAAATGAGATGAAAGATGGGTTTGAAACTAACGATCATATAACCACTTGTAAAGTTCCGCCCTCCGAGTGCGATCTTTGAAGGTAGTGGCAGCACCTGTTTCTCTGTTGACGTAAAGCTCATCGAGGTCAACTTCCGCGGTTATTACCATTTCCTTGTTTGATTTTGCTTCTGCAATTACTCCGTTTGAAGGCCAAGGAGTATCACAAGGGCTAAGTATTGAGGCTCTCCCCCATCCAGCGAGATCCAATATGCCTGCATCGCCCACCGTGCAACAGTGCACCATATAAATCTGATTTTCTATGCACCTCGCTTGGCAGCAATGTCTTACTCGCCAAAACCCAGCTTCGCTTGATGTGAATGAAGGACAGAAAATAATCTCGGCACCTTTTAAAGCGAGAATCCTTGCACATTCTGGAATTTCCGCCTCATAACAGATTAATAAACCCACCTTTGCTTTTTCTAGCTCTAAGATTTCTAATATATTGCCTTCAGCGGTATCCCATTCTCCCTCCGCTGGAAAGATGTGGGTCTTTTTATGCTCAAATACTGTCCCATCTGGACCAAACAGATAGCATGAATTATAATAATTGATTCCTTCTTTCTTTAAGTGCGATCCTGCAACAATATATTGACCGTTTTGTCTTGCAAGTCTTGAGAAAAGATCTAGATACTGGTTGGTAAACTCAGACGTCTTTTTTTTATCCATAGTTGTAAAATTCTTTGCATCAGAGAAGGTTGTCAACAATTCAAATGTAAATAATTCAGGAAATACAACGAAATCAGATCCTTCAGCTTGTTTTAAGCAGGAGATAACGTGATCCTCGAACTCTGAGAAACTTTTGATAGGTTTTAAAGAGAATTGTGCAGTAGAAATCTTAATAATTCTCATATAGTGGGTCGCCTCCATATTTTCTACTATTGATTTGATTAGCACTAATTCCGTCTTAACTCTAGCATATTAAAGGATCGTTTTATAAAGACACGTAGATTTCACTTGAAATACTCTTGCTAATGATTTAACAAAGGAGAAAAAAATATGGTAAAACACATCGGGATAGTTGCATGTAGTGCGGAAGGGGCCGCTCTCTGTTATAGGACAATTTGCACAGAAGGTGCAGATTTTATGGGGAGATATGCCCATCCTGAGGTTACTATGCACACCTATCCTTTAAGCGAATATATGAAATATATTGAAGCAGATAATTGGGAAGATGTAGCAAGTTTAATGTTAGCATCAGTTAATAAATTAGCAGATGTTGGGGCAGACTTTGCCATATGTCCTGATAACACAATACACGAGGTTTTTAACATCGTTATTGAAAAATCCCCAATTCCATGGCTCCATATAGCAGAGGAAGTTGCAAAAGAGGTAAAAAGGCAGAAATATAAATGTCTCGGAATTTTGGGAACCCGCTATCTCATGGAAGGACCTGTGTATTCAGATACGCTTACTAAAATGGGAATTAACTTCAAGATTCCTGAAAAAGTGGATAGGGAACGAATAAATGACATTATTTTTATCGAACTTGTAAACGGAAAGTTCTATGAAAAATCTCGTGCGTATTTTGAAGAGGTAATAGGCAAATTAAAAAATGAAGACTGCGATGCAGTAGTACTTGGATGCACTGAAATCCCATTGATAGTAATCCCAGAAACATCACCTCTTCCAACATTAGACTCCACAAGACTACTTGCAAGAGCTGCTCTAAGAAAAGCAATTGGAAAATAATATAAATCACACTAACATATAATTACGAGTTTCTATTTTACGTAAAAGGTCGTGAAAACATGAAGATTTGTTGTGTTGAAGGGAAAGTCGGCATTATTGAAGGATATCAAATCAGGTTTTTGAAAGGTTTCCAATTAGTCGAAGAGTTCATTCAAAATCCTCCTGATCGGTTATCTTTTTCGGGTGACATTATTTCACTAAGCGAAGCAAAATTTGATGCACAAATAATAAACCCTTCGAAAATTATAGGAATCGGATTAAACTACCCTTCTCACATAGCCGAATTGGGGAAACAAACGCCTTCTGAACCTTTTTGCTGGTTAAAACCTCCTTCTACAATTATTGGACCAAACCAAGCAGTCAAAATTCCAAAAGAGGTCAATAGGGTTGATTACGAGACAGAATTAGCTGTTGTGATCGGGGAAAAGGCAAAAAATGTCGATGAAAGCGAAGTGTTTTCAAAGGTTTTTGGCTATACTATTATTCTTGATATGTCTGCCCGAGATTTCACAGAAACAGATAGGGCATTATTTAAGGTGAAGGGATTCGATACGTTTGGTCCACTTGGCCCATATATCGTTACTACTGATGAAATACCTGATCCTCACGCACTTGATATCAAACTATGGCACAATGGCGAATTAAAGCAGAGTGACAATACAGCTTCAATGGTTTTTAAAATACCCAAACTAATTTCCTTCATTACAAAAATCGTGACGCTTTACCCAGGAGACATAATTGCCACTGGAACACCTGCTGGAATTGATACTGTAAAAAGCGGAGATAGGCTTGTTGCTCAAATTGATGGCATTGGGATTCTGGAAGTATCAATAGAAGACTAAAACAATAGGAGTTCTTGAAAGCATGACTAAGGACAAGAAACCAGACAGAAAAATAGTAAAAAGAATAGATAAACAGTTACATGAGAGTAAGAAACTTTTAAAGAAAGGTATCAAAGCGCAGAAATCTCAAGATTTGGAAGAAGCGTTAAATCACTTTCAAAACGCATATGAAATAATTCAGGGCATTTTGACTTCAGATGACTTCGAAGAGAGCAAATATGCAGATACTAGAGAGGGAAAAATAGTTGCATTGCTACATTTAGGAAATGTTCATCAGGAACTCAAAGAGACGGATCGCGCACTGGAATATTTGAATGAAGCACTAAAGTTAGATAATGAGAAAGGAAAGACAGGAGATATGCGCATTAGAGTTTTAATTATGAAAATGATCGGCGATATCTATTGTGATCAAAAAAAATATAATGACGCTGTGAATACATTTGAAGAGCTTTACTATTTGATGGTACGGGCAAGTGCACCCTTTGATGATACTGCAAAACTTCTAGATAAATTAACTAGTGTATGTTATGAGCATTTAGCAAAAGATGACCCAAGAACAATTAAATTTTTTGAAAAATCAGTTGAACTTCTTAATATCATGGGACGTAGACGTGACGCGAGAAATATGATTAATAATTTAGCTGTTGTTCATTATAAGAATGAAAGATACGATGAAGCACTTGAATATTATCAACAAGCGCTTGAAATGGATGAAAATTTCAATGATATGAGAGGAAAAGCTTCTAGGCTTCGATACATAGGACTTGTTTATCATAAGAAAGAAAACTGGGAGCAAGCGCTGAAACATTATAATGAATCTCTTAGTTTAAGTGACGAAAAAAAAGATTCTGCTGGAAAAAAAGAAACGTTAAAAAAACTTGGTGACCTGTATATGGCACAAGGCGATGAAGAAAAGGCCAACGAATTTTTACAAGAAGCAGATCAAATAATTCTAAACTAGTAGTTTTATGAATCAACTCAAGATTACTCAGTAATTTAGTTAAAAATTACTTCTTTTCAAATTGGGACATGAACAACTTCGAAAAGCCTTTTAGAAGCAACCATTGCGTAGAATTTATTGAATACTGAACTCTCCTTCTCGACAAAAACGATAAAGCATTTTGCGGAGAACTTTACCTGAAGGTTTAAAAGGAACAGAAAGTATTGTTTTTTAAATTATACGATCGAGTTTACTGCGCATAATGGGGTGATTTAAATTGGTGGCTAAGAATCAGATGAGCTATAGCTATTTATTCAAATGCATCGTTGTTGGAGAAGGTGGCGTCGGGAAAACGACGTTCATTAACCGATATGCTACAAACAGTTTTTCTGAAGATACGAAAATTACAATTGGTGCCTCTTTTCATTCCTTTGAAAATAATGTAAATGGAGATACTTCCGTAAAGCTTCAGGTGTGGGATTTCGGTGGCGAGAAGCGTTTCCGCTTTATTCTGCCTAGTTATTGCAACGGGGCTCACGGGGTCATATTTGCTTTTGATCTTACTAGAGCAACTACTTTATGGAATCTGAGTGAATGGTTTGATTTAATTACTGAGAATACTGAGAATAGCCCGATATTTATCCTCATTGGTACAAAAGCTGATCAAATCGAAGACAACGGTTTTGAAGCAATCAAAGATGAACAAATTGTCGAATTCATGAAAACATACGAAGTTTCACCAAATTTGTTTTTTAAGACAAGTTCGAAAACAGGGCAAAATGTCAAAGACGTATTTGCCGAAATGTCTAATTTACTCTACAACAAGGTGAAACAATAATGGCTGACGATTATACTTTTATTGAGTACTGTGAGAAATGTGGTACTTCAGTTACACATCATTTTACAAAGGAAATGCTAGAACAAAAAGGTGGCGGTCTATACTCGGGAGTATTTCTTCACAAAAGTAAAAGTAATAATGAAATTCATGCAATGCTTGCTTACTTCGATACTAATCTTGCTAATAGAGGAGGAGAGGGGGCAAAAGTAATTCTAACGAATGGTGTTTCACTAGAACATCTGAAAAAGAACGAAAAGAAACATCTAGATGAAGAAGTAAATAAACTAGAAAGCAAACTCTTTTACGAATGGTTAATTAATGAATATGTTTCCAGTTTTAAAAATAAGAGGTTATTAGTAAAAAGAAAAGTGGAGCCTACACTAAATAAAATTTTAGCCGATTTAAAAACTCAATCTGAATTATACGAACCGTTTATGACAGTTTCTGACAAGATTACGTTCGATTTGCAAAAAAGGGACATCAGTCAAATCACTTATGACGAACTCAAAGAAGCTTTTCAGACTGTCTTTGAGCAGATTATTGAATATTTTAAGGATGAAAACGAGAATGATGCTCTTGATGCATCAAGGAAAACTGGGCTCAAAGTCATTACACAATGGAGAGAAATTGTAAAATTAGGACTCTCTGAAGACGTCCTGCAGATCTTAGCTACTCATTAGTTGCAGTATTGTAGGTTTTGCACCTAACACTTCCAGAGATCCTATTTTTTGTTATTCTTGTTTTTTAATTAATGCCCTTAAATGCTTTCCATGAATAAAAACGTCTCTAATTCTATCATTTTAATAGCTAGTGGAGAGTTTCGAAGATGCTCTCAAACTTGCTGAAAAAATTCCCAGAATTAATAAAAAGGTTGAAAACGAGATTTGAAATTATCCAAATATTCTAGTATCAAAGTGAAGTGATTTTACTAAGTATTAAAAT
>NZ_JAHPYX010000178.1:0-18211 GCF_019058535.1 Candidatus Borrarchaeum sp. | reverse complement strand
GGGTTACGGAGGTCTTATCTCCACAGGCTTAACATCCCTACGCCCCGTAGGTACGGCTAACGATGGTGAGGCAATCGAATCGGAGTCTGTACCTTGTTGGCAAGTGTGCGTATGATCCCTCCAATTGTTATTGATACCTCCTCATACTACCTATATAACTTGAGGGAGACCCCTCGAAGCACGTGATGAAAGTGAACGCACATTACCGCCATTCATCACCACGCTGATGCGGTGGTGCTTTCTTGCTTAGCTACTCGTAATACTTCATTATCGAGCAAAAAAAAATATTAAAATTTTTTTTCAAAAATAACTGATGTTTCAGCTGCGGAAAATATACATTTATAAAGGGTTTTTGAGGTACTGATTAAGAATCAAAATAAATAGGTATGCTAACTATTTGCGTTTATTTTAACTATTTTTGAACTATAATCTTTGATAGAGATTTATTTCAAATATGAATGATGTTTCAATCAACAAAAATGTGACTTCATAAACAGTTTTTGAGGTTACTCCTAAGACTCAAAATCTCATTCCAAACGTTAACTAGAATTGAAAACAAGGTGAATTGAAAAAATGACAGAAATACAGGATAGAGCTTATGCTGCAATTGTTTCGTGCGGCAGAACTAAGTTTTCAGAGCTCTGGGAAGATTCTATGAGTGATCTAATGCTAGAATCACTTCTTGAATCACTTAATTCAACAAACGGTAACATTGAGTTCAAAGACATTGAGTCGATGTATGTCGGCAACTTTATTTCAGAAAAGATTGTCGATCAAGGATTAGTTGCTGGGGAACTTGCGCAAAACTTCGGAACACATATTCCCATATTCCGTCTTGAGGGTGCCTGTGCTTCTAGTGGACTGGCTCTCTATAATGCATGTTTGGGCATTAAATCTGGAAAATTTGATGTTGTAGCAGTCTGTGGCGTTGAAAAAATGACAGATCGCGGTGAAATTGTTACAGATGCTTTAGCTTCTGCTGCCTCAGATTGGGAAAGATTTTATGGGAATACCTTTCCAGGACTTTATGCGACACTTATGGCACGTCATATGTACGAATATGGAACTACGCGCGAACAACTTGCCATGGTTGCTGTAAAAAATCATCAGCATGCAGTTAATAATGATAAAGCACAATATCCCTTTCCGATCAAAATTGAATCAGTATTGAAGTCTCCTTTAATTGCAGATCCTGTTCGTTTGCTGGATTGTTCACCAGTTTCTGATGGGGCTTCCTCAATAATTTTGTGTAAACCAGAGATAGCGAAAAAATATACTGAAACACCAGTTTATGTTACAGGTGCTGGCGCAGCTACAGATGCACTTTCGTTCTTTAGCCGTAACGATTTTACAGGTTTAGCTGCCACAAGATTTTCGGCCCAACAAGCATTCAAAGAAGCCAAAATTATACAAAAAGATGTTGATATTCTAGAAGTTCATGATTGCTTCACAATTGAAGAGATCACTGCCCTTGAAGATTTGAAATTTGTTGAAAAAGGAGAAGGCGGTCCATTTATTGGAGAAGCTGTAGATTCGTTCAAGGGAAGTAAACATATCATATATCCAACTGAATCTGGAGAGATCGTTGTAAACTGCGGTGGTGGACTAAAAGCAGATGGACATCCAGTTGGTGCAACAGGTTCGAGACAAATCTGTGAAATTTGGGAACAGCTTCTAGGTATTGCTGGCAAAAAACAAGTTGATTTAGACACCGATCTCTTAACGGGCGTAGCACATAATATCGGTGGCACTGGTGGTGTAGGTAGTGTTCATGTGCTACAAATTTAAGAAGAAACGAGCAGCACAGGCATCTGGAGGTTATGAAAATTGAGTGTTCCGTACGTCCACAGGAGCATTGCAGCACGTTATAGACTTATTGCAAGTTATTGTGACGCTTGCAATGGAAAATATTTCCCAAAGCGTAAGATTTGTCCAAAATGTGGAAATAATAATCAATTAAAAGATATTAGCCTTATAGAAAACGGTCATAGTGCCAATGTTTTTTCTGCTACTGTTATTCGACATCCTGCAACAACTCACACAGGATATGAACCTTATATATCAGCTGTCGTGGAAATGGATGGATATAAAATACCCACTATGATTACGGATTTTGAGATCACAAGCGATGAAATTGACATCGTCAATGACATTATAGGAATGCCAGTTGAACCCGTTTTCAGAAGAATCACAGAACAGGGTGACGATGGCGTTATTGAGTACGGAATGAAATTCAGGCCTTTCCAATCATCACTATTCAAAGAATATAGTACATATGTTCCGAGAAAAATCTCCCATAAAGCAGGGCTTGTGGGGTATGGCGTTTATCTTCCAAAATACAAAGTTACTGTAGAACAGATAGCAACCACCTTTGGAACCAATGCAGAGACGTATAAAAGAGGATTAGCACTTGAGGAAAAAGGTGTTGGCAATTTGGACGAGGATACAGGTACATATTCGGTCGAATCAGCACGAAGGGCACTTAATCACGCAGGAATTGATCCACAAAAGATTGATCGTATATGGGTCGGTTCTGAATCACCGCCTTATGCAGTTAAACCAACAACCACTATTGTTGCTGAAGCTATTGGCGCAATACCTTACGTCGGTGGCAGTGACCGTGAATTTGCGTGTAAAGCTGCAACTGATGCGATTCCAGACGCAATAGCACTAGTTAATGACGAACTCACAAGTAAAACACATGAATATACAATGGTCATTGGAGCAGATAAAGCCCAAGCTAGACCTGGTGATCCACTTGACTACAGCGTTGGAGAAGGTGGAGTTACTCTTATTTTTGGCAAGACTGATGTCATTGCAGAACCATTTGGATTTGCATCATATTTAACTGATACACCAGATTTCTGGAGACGCGAATTTGAGAAATTTCCAAGTCATGGTGGACGGTTTACAGGAGATCCCTCGTATTTCAAGCACGTAATGGGTGCCGCTGAGAAAATAATGAATGATCTAGAAATGACTCCTAAGGACTTTGATTATGTTGTCTTTCATCAACCAAATGGTAAATTTCCAATTCGTGTCGGTACTAAATTAGGATTTGAAATAGAGCAACTTAAGCCGGGACTAATGGTAACGAAGTGTGGAAATCTGTATTCTGGATCTAGTCCACTCGGATTTGCATCCACTTTAGACATTGCGCAAGATAACGAGAAAATCTTACTTGTTTCATATGGTTCAGGTGCAGGTAGTGACGCGTCTGCCTGGATAACAACAGATGTATTACTCGAAAAAAGGGAGCGTACAATCCCAGTAAGGGACCAAATCAAAGGTAGAAAAGAAATGGATTATCTCCAATACGCCCGCTCCAAAGGTACGCTGATGTTCTGACTTACCTTAATCTGTTTCTTTTTTCTATTTTTCGACACTCGTTACTAAGAACTATCACTAGGACTCTATGATACTATTTTAGTGCCTTGCATTATTCTGCAAAATAAATATGTGAATATAAATAGGCATACCACTACTTCTGATAGCAAATTATAACTGAAATTAATAGATTTCTGAGGAGAATATTGAGCTGAAATTTCAAGAAATGGTTTGATAGTTACTTCGCAATTTATGATAGTTTCTTTAAACAGAAGTGATTAAGAATGAAAATAGGAGATTTCACTGAAAATGATGTGCTTAATTTAGCCAGAAAAGCATACAACGAAGGAAATGCAAAATTTGAGATCATACCTGAGAAATGCGCCTTACTAGTTATTGACATGCAAGATGAATTTGTGAAACCTCATTGGTCACCAGATTGGGTGCCAGAGGCTACTAGGCAAGTTCCTCTTATCAAAAGTCTAATTGAACATTGTAGGAATAAAAATATCCCTATTATTTATACTGTATATTCTAGGACACATCATTACTTAGATCGTCCTAAAACTGGAAAATTTATGCCAGGACGATATTCCGAGTTGGACATAGATTGGTCATTATTTTATGTGGAAGGACGTGTTTGGCATGAACTTGCCCCACGGGAGCATGAAATTGTAATTAAGAAGTCATCATATGGAGCTTTCTATGATACAGCTTTAGAAACAATATTGAAAAATCTGGAAAAAGATACAGTAATAATCTGTGGGACTTTGACGAATTATTGTTGTGGAACTACAGCACGGCAGGCATATGAAAGAAGTTTCAAAGTGATATTCGGGAGTGATGTAACATCAACAGATGATCCAGAAATGCAAGAACCTGAATTGAAAGTATTAAGGAAGGGATTTGCAAAGGTTTTAACTGCTGAAGATATTATCAAAGCGTTAAGGTGAATCACCTTACAATGTTTTCTAATATATCATATAAAAACAAACAATATTTGCTGGGAGAAAAATGAGCAAAGACTTCAAGAAATGGTTTGATGATTATTCTGCCATATACGATTCCTTCGATGAGCATTTAGAAGAAAAAAATAAGAATAGCAAAATTCTGTTCAATCATTTGAACTTAGGACAAAATCAAAAGATTTGCGACGTGGGAACTGGGACTGGTAATAGTATAATCGCTTTGCAGAAGTTATTGAATAAGAATAAAATAAAGGGAGAATACGTTGGTATAGACATATCTGACAAAATGTTAAAACACCTAAGAGCAAAAAGTAAAGAAATCCACACTATTTGTGCAGATATGAAGTATTTACCTCTCATTTCAGACTGTATAGACTGCCAAACTTTCTATTTTTCGATTCACCTTGCTAGAAATGAAGATTTCGACCTAACTCTTAGAGAAACGAGTCGAGTTCTCCGTAATGGTAC
Source organism: Candidatus Borrarchaeum sp. (assembly GCF_019058535.1). Classification (NCBI taxonomy): domain Archaea; kingdom Promethearchaeati; phylum Candidatus Borrarchaeota; class Candidatus Borrarchaeia; order Candidatus Borrarchaeales; family Candidatus Borrarchaeaceae; genus Candidatus Borrarchaeum; species Candidatus Borrarchaeum sp. The sequence goes on along the minus strand of NZ_JAHPYX010000178.1, from coordinate 13,448 downwards.
TGGAAAAATAGTTATTGTCACAATCACGCCAAATTCTCCATTTAATCAATTACGTGATCACCTCAAAGGAAAAAAGAGACCTGTAATAACCGAGAAATTTCTCATAGAAAAATTGAAATCAATTGACCTTCTCGTAGACTTCACTACTGTTGTGACAAATGCTTTGTACTTCAAGACTATTGATAATGCCCTTGATTTTTTTGAGAAGAGAGGATTGTCAATTAAGAATAGAGAGGAAACAGCGGACATATTGAAGCAGTACATGAGAGTCACTGAAGAAGGAATTGAAATCGCTGTTATGGATCAAATATTTATCGCATTTAAGCAATTATAGAAACAAAATCACAAATTAGAACTTTCAGAATTTGCCTTACTTATATTGAGAGCTGGTAGTCATCCAATTTTTTTTATAGGCAAATATAAGCCTATATTCCATTTAGGTAGATCGTTTTTTTGGATGAAGTCATCTATTTCTTTTTTATCTGCTATATGTTCTTCAAGCCATTGAACTGTAATGTCACGTTCGTACATGTTTTCTTTCATCCACAGTTTCGCCGCTGAGTGAAATACATTCCAACCTTTAGAAAGGAAATCAATAAATGACATTTCTGTGGTAGCAAATAAACCACCTTTGAACTCTTTTATTTTAATTTCATCATCACCTTTAAAATCATCATCTAAAGGCAACCACACTTCGTAACTATATACAGGGTTATCTTCAGTAGGAATTGGGTTGTTAAATCCAAAGAAATGAAACTTCACATCTTTACTGAAAAATTCCTTTCCCTGTGCCCATCTAAGTAATGATTTGATAGCATTTAATTCTGGATTTTCACCAAGAGGCGAATGGAATGAGGCTACTTTCATTGGATTAAGTTCAACTACTTTGATCTCCATTCTTAATCCATCTTTTATGTTTGTTAGTTCATTATTGGAATTATTACATTAAAACAATGAGAGGGAGGTCAAGAAGTGATCCAAGTGATTTCAGTATTTTGATCGCCCGCCAGAGATACTATAAGCTTGACGTGTAATGAAACTAGCTGCATCTGAAACTAAGAATTTGACCAGATCGGCAACTTCCTCAGGTTTTCCAAGTCTACCTGCTGGGATTTTTTCTGTTAAGAATTTAATTTGATCTTCTCCTAAACCTAAAGTCAGTTCGGTTCCAATTAGGGCAGGACAAATACAATTGACATTTATTCCTTTCTTGACAACCTCTTCTGCTAACGCTTTTGTAAAGCCAATAATTCCCGATTTAGCAGCGCAATAAGCGGTCATATGATCATTACCTTCTTTACCAGCAATGCTGGATATGTTAATAATCTTCCCATATTCTTTCTCTATCATATGAGGGATTACTGCCTGAGAACAGAGGAATGTTCCTTTCAGATCAACATTTATGACTTTGTCCCAATCTTCTTCGCTTAAATCTTGAACTGGCACCATAGGACCAGAGATGCCTGCATTGTTTACAAGAATATCGATTTTCCCATATTTTTCTAATGTAAGCCTTATCATTTGCTCTACGGCGTTCTTGTTAGAAACATCAGCGAGAATCGCAATTGCGTCTCCACCTTTGGATTCAATCTCTTTAACAACGTCTTTTGCATTTTCTTCTACAATATCGTTAATAACTAATCTCGCTCCATCTCTAGCTAAGGATAAGGCTATAGCCCGACCAATTCCCTGACCAGCGCCTGTAACTATGGCGACTTTTTCAGAAAGGTCAACTTTCAGCATTAAACTCACCTTTTACCTATTTGTACTTACTATAATATATAGCCTACTCTAAACTGCTATACTGTTGCACAAATATCCCAATTACGATAAGCACAAGCCCAATCACAGTTGAAATCAGTATTTGCTCACCCACAAGCAAATAGATGAAAACAAGTGAAAGAAAAGGAGATAAGTAAATCAGATTGCTTACACGTGCAGTTGTTTCTGAAAATTTCAAAGCCTTAAGCCAGATTACAAAAGTAATCCCCATTTCGAAGATACCTACGTAAGTTGCTCCAAAAAGTCCGATTGGAGAAACTATCACTGTTGAAAAGATAAGAGTTGTAATTAGAATAAAAAGAAAACCAAAAGTGAAGTTAAGGAATAATTTTGTTACTTCATCTCTTTCATCTTTTGTATTGTAAATCCAAAACAATGCCCAGATTCCTGAAGAACCAACAGCTAAAGACACAGCAAGAGGATCTGAAAACTTTAATGACGTTAAATCGCCTCTTGTGCCAATTACGACTACTCCGATGAAACTAACAATGAGTGCAAGAATACTAGTAGATTTTATTCTCTGCTTAAGTAAAGGAATAGATAATAAAGCAATCGCTATTCCCCATGTATAGTTCAACGCTTGGGCTTCTTGAGCAGGCAGCATTGAGTACGCTTTTAACAGGACTACATAGTAAAGGAAGGGATGTAAAAATCCAAGAAATGCAGAGTGTAAATAATCAGTCTTTGAATACGTTTTCAATAAAAATAACTTTTTCTGGATTAACAAAACCACAAAAAAGACTGCAATAGAGATTATTGAAGAATAAAATAGTAGTTGAAATAAGTCTAAATATCTTAACGTGATTTTAAAAGCAGATGCTACTGTAGACCAAAATAATACTGCTGTGAGCGCATATATATAGGCCCGTTTTTGATTTTCCATAGTTAGGAGTTATCTTTGGTCTAATATAGATTTTTGAAAGTCACAAAAGTAAAAAGTACCAAAACAAGGTGGTCCAAGATTACTTTGATCACTTTTCCAGAACCCTCTCTAACTATTTAACGTCACTATCAGTCTTTAAATTAGTCAAATTTTCTTTTAAACTGGTTGCGGTGAGATAGGGGAAATGGGATTTCTTGAAAAACTTAAAATATTGGGAGCGGCGGCAAAGTATGACCTGTGTGCTTCAACAGCCTCAAACAGAGCAAATTCATATTCAAAATTCAATAAAGCTGGAATGGGAAATCCTGTGGCAAGTGGTGTTTGCCATAGCTTTACCCCAGACGGTAGGTGTGTCTCCCTCTTTAGAGTACTCTTAACAAATCAATGCTCAAATGACTGCGCTTATTGTATCAATAGAGTTGGAAGAGAATGCTTAAAGGCTTCGTTTGAACCTAAAGAACTAGTGAGAGTTTTTCTCGGACTATACGAACGAAATTATGTTGAAGGATTATTCTTAAGCTCAGGAATGCCTAGAGATCCGGAAATAGCTATGGAAAAGACTCTTGAAGTTGTCGAGTTGTTAAGAACAAAACATTATTTCAATGGCTATATACATTTGAAACTTATTCCCGGAGCGAATTATGATCAAATTAAACGCGCTTCAGCAATTACAGACAGACTTTCAATGAATATTGAGGCTCCAAGCCAATCAAGACTTTCTGAACTTTCATCCACAAAGAGAATGATGACTGACATCTTAAAGCGAATGAAGTGGATTAAAACTTTGGCTGAGAGAGAAGATAAGTATGTTCCAGCAGGTCAAACAACTCAATTTGTCGTAGGTGCAGCAGGTGAAAGCGATTTAGAGATATTAGAAAGAATGGAAAAACTTTATTGTCAAATGGATCTGAAAAGGGCTTATTTTAGCGCTTTTGACCCTATTGGTCAAACTCCTCTAGAGAAAAATCCAAAGACACCTGTAATTAGGGAAGTACGATTATGTCAAGCTGACTTTCTCTATCGACATTACGATTTTCACTTCAGAGATCTAAAAAACGTGTTAAATGAAAACAACATGTTCAATTTGTCAAAGGACGTGAAACTCTGCTATGCATTTCAAAACTTGGATCGCTATCCTATCGACGTGAATAATGAAGACATTACCCTAAAGGAATTACTTAAGGTACCAGGTATTGGACCGACGTCAGCTAGGAGGATTATAAAGGCAAAAAAAGCGGGTTATCGTTTCAAGAAATTGAAAGAACTGGCAAGAATTGGAGTTGTCATAAAACGGGCGACACCTTTCTTGGAAATCAATGGACAAAAGCAGACAAGGATTGATAATTATGTGTAAAGATAAGGGCGTTATAGTAGTTTTCGACTCCACTTTTGAATCTCTCCTTTCGACAGCCCTAGTTTGTGAGTCAATTGGAGCAAAAGCGATTCATAAAGACCATTTTAATCCATATTTGATTGATAAAGAAAGCCACATCATTCTTAATGAGGAAATTTTAAAGATTTATGAAAAGAGGAAAGGATGCTTTCGTTTAAGCAATTATGAGTTACGCGAGATTAAGAAACTCATAGATTGGAATTTGCGTTATAAAAAGAATGAACTGAGTAAATTTGCTTTAATTCTTAAAGTAATTAGACAATGTTTAATTGAAGGGGCAGGCATTATTTTAAGTCAAGTAACAGCAGAAAGTAGAGAAATGTACAAACGCTCTCGTCAAGTGGCTTGTGAATATCACAAAGCGTGCGGATTTCTAAGGTTGGATACAATAGGAGAATTTTTGGTATCAAAGGCGAAATTTGAGCATAATGTAGAAGATTTAGTCGTTCGATTTTGGAGTAAACGTTACCCTGAAAAGACTGTGGTGCTTTTTTCTCCAAGTAAACTGAAACCATTTGCATACAAAGGAAACAAGGGTAAAGTCTCTTTTGTTAAAGGTGAAGAAATGGCAATTTTGCAAACAAAAATCAGTGAAGGAACTAAAGAGAATCCAACATATTCTATCGCACACAAGGATTCAAATGAAGATTTTGAGAAGATTTTCGAAGCATTTTATGATGTTCAATATATCCCTGCCAGAAGAAACAAAAGATTAGCGAGGTGTTGTGTTCCGAAAAAATACTCTGAGCGATTTAAAATGAAAGAAGGAATTAAAATCGAATATGGACTACAGAAAACAAAGCTTGATTCGTTCTTAATTGATCAATCATTAGATTCTACAAAAAAAATCAATGAGAAAAAGAATTCAGGGAAACCTAAAAGCTAGACCTACATAATCTTTTTGGCCTCTTCGACATACTTCTTCAATTTTGAAACTGAGATGCCAGTTTCCTGTGAAAGTTCCTCCAGGTTTGCATTAACTAAATCTTCTATAGATGTACAACCAACCTCACTCAATTTATCCGCCGTTTTTTGACCAACACCTGGAAGGTCAGTAAGTTCTAGTTCGAGGTCAAATTCTAATTCTTCTTCCGTTAAGTCTAACTCTGTTTTTGCTGGTACTTCTTTAGGTTTCTTCTTTGGTTTTTCTTTTACACCAATCATATCTAATTCTGCTTCTAAATCTAACTCATCTGAAGATTCCATTAAATCTAACTCTGCTTCAACCATCTCGTCTTCTGGAATCTCTTCAACCATCCCTTTCCATTCTGCGCTAAAAATCACAACAACGCCACTTGGAAGCAGTTTAAAATTAACTAATAGTATTGAATCTTCGCCAAATTCACGTTCAGCTATATAACCCCTACGTTTTCTAACGCCAGTTGGGTAAGATAGTTCGTAATTCACTGGATAAATCTGTCCCTCTTGGATTGTACGTCTGATCTTACTTTTAGAGATACCATATTCAGCAAATTCTTGAAAAATTCTCTTACCTGGAAACTTAACTCTTCCTGTCTTGGTTAAGGTTCTTATTAGTTCGTCTTGCTGTTTTGAAAGTCTGGACTCAAATAAACTCAATCGACTGTTCCTCCTAGAGCCAAAAAAGATTTTTCTTGCCATAAGTATTAGTGAGTACCAACGATTTTAATCGTTAGATGATTGTGAATACACTAAAATTAGTTACGTTTATAATTCTTGTGCAAGAAGACTCCCCATTTCATTAAAGAAATGTGGCATAACTGTTGCGAACAACTTATATGATAATAAGGTTTGTTCTCAGATGATAAAAAATAACTAGCATTTATATAATAAGTTTTTCGTTGCTCTCTATAACGGAATCCACATCTTAACATTCATAGTTATAAATCTTAGTCAAATATCTGAATAACTATGATTTAAATGATATTTTAGTCGATTTTTACTAGATAAAATGAAATTAGCCAAATTCAGAGTCATTAAAAGTTGTGTAAAACTGAAAAATAACCGAAAATAGTTCCTCTTTTTCGACATTACCCACAACTCTCGTAATTCCAGGAAATATGAGTGTTGGGCATGCAAGTATATGATGTTCTTCAGCAAGATCGGGTTCTTTTGTTACATCTATTTCGCGGATCTCTAACTCCAATTTTGTTTCATCTACTATCTCTTTAAGAAGGCGTTCTACAACATGACAAAATAAACAATGAGGAGACGTGAAATAAAGAATTTCTCGTTGTTTTATTATATTCATTTACCCCTCAGACCGCCTTGAATATCGTTGTGCTATCAACTCAATCATCGTATTTAATAGTTATTCATCATATTCAACTACTGCTCACCATAACTTCAAAAAGAATTGTAAATATCTTGAAAGAAGAGTTTTTTGAAAAAATCCAGTTTATTTAATCCTTAAGGATTTAGCAGAACAAAATATAAGGCAAATAAGAAGATTTCTCGCTAAAAAATAACAAAAACTCCTTATATTTAACATCATTTAAAAGGAAGTTGATAACCTATCAAAAAACTCTAATAAGAGAGTTTATATATGAGAAATATCATTTTCATATTAATGAACCGAATCAATCATGGAGTTAATCTATAGATTATAAATCGTAATGAGGTCGTAAGATGAGCGAAGAAGTCACCATAGCGAAAATGGTAACCTTAGAGCCTGATCAACCGATTGAAATTCCCAAATTGTTCCTAGAGGCGCTTCAAACTCGCGATTCGAAGTCAGCCGTAATGATTTTGGCTCCCTCAACCCGCATTATTCGAATTATTCCAACAACAGGCAATGAAGTTGTGAAGATAGCCATAGAAATTGGCGAACTTACCCCTGATTTCTTGAAGGACATGGGATCTGTGTTTGCAAGGAACAAAATAAAGACACTTTATTCAACAGGCTTGTGTTTTACGAGAGATAAATGTGTGTATGAGGGGTATATCGACAAGGCAGAGATTACCGTTGATATGGGGCAATTACAGACGGATATCAGCCAGCTAGAAGGCGTCAACAACGTCAACATTGTTGAGTTAAAAGCGGGGTGAGAGGAGTCTCATAGAGGGAAAGACGTGTCCCCAGCTAAAGAAAAACGAATGAGTCTCCTTATGCATCCGTTAAGAAGGAACATTTATAAGCTAATTTGCGAATCCCCTGGAGCATATTTTTTTGAGTTAGCTAGCGAATTATCTGCGCCCCATGGGACACTTTCGTGGCACTTGAAGATGTTGGGGAGGGCTGGTTTAATCCAGACTATGAAGTTTGGAGGAAAACGTATTTATTATCCTAAAGTCCTAAGAAGTGCACAAGCTGAAACTGCCTATGTTGCCTTGAAAAGTGGAACGGCAAGAAACATTTTTGAATATATTACAAACAACGAAGGTTGCCATCAACTAGAGATTGCTGAAAGTCTTGGTATCCATCACGATACAGTTCGCTGGCACGCTTCAAAATTAAGGAAGGCCGGACTTATTGATGTAATGAGAGAAGGGCGCCGTATACGATATTATGTTGGCGAAATAGGGCAAAATTTACTTGAAGGCGCACTAAACTTGATTACAGAGAGTTTTATCAGATTTCTTTGCGAAAAATTAGAAGAAGATTGTTTACATCCAGAAGTAACCGAAAAGGACAGAAATCACGTTACAATTCGTATTCAGTGTCCACGGTCGCAAGATATAGAATTGTCAATTAATCTAGAGACCTGGTCGTTCAGCGAGGACGAAGACGAAGACGGAGACGACGGAGATATTGAGGAAGAAGAGGAAGAAGAAGTAGAAACACTAGTGTCACAATAAACATATATATATTATATAACAACTTCTGTGAAGTAAAGTACCGTCTTTTTGTGCAATAACGCTAATGGACGAGAAAACAGTGCCCGGAATACTAAGAAAGTTTTCATGGTTTATCATCAGCAGTCTTATCTTTTTTGTTTTCTTAGTAATTATATTGGGTTTTGTTTATAGTTTTGGGCTTCTATTCTTTACGTCAGAAGGTCAAACAATTGTAAATGTCGTTCCCACTGGTTTCTTGTTTTACATCTTCTATTACGTCGGCTTCTTGGTATTTAATATCGGCTGGCTGTTTCAAGCTGGTCAAATTTCAATTGGCATTCTTTTTATCTTATGTTGTATTATTTACGTGATCTCTTTTGTTCTTCTCTTCTTCAGACCAACTGTTAATTTCCTGTCTAAGTTAAAAGCGCTAATAACACAGACAACTTTAGAGCCTTTCGAAGAAAACGGTTTACTTGCACTGATCTTATTTCTCAGCGTAAACTATATTCTTATCTATGTTGCAGTACTTATTGTAACGATTTGGGGAATTCCTTTAGGCGGACCAACAACGATTAATTTAGTCTTTATCATTGAGGGGGTTTTAGCTGCAGTAATTGAAGAGTTCTGGTTTAGACTGATCTTGATAGGCCCCTGGTTAGGAATAGGTTACTGCTATTTCATCAGGAAACATAGTGTTCCAGATTCTTATCTAAAGATATTTCTAGCAGCCTTAATTAACCCCACTCATGCGAGAGAACGATCAGGTAGATATTACGGATTTTATCGTTTTGAATATTTCTTAGTAATAGCTTCTGCTGCTTATTTCGGCATTCTCCACGTTATAGGAATGTGGGATATCGGATTTTTACCTATAGCGACTATAGGCGGATTGTTTCTCGCATTTAGTTATTTAAAATTTGGAATAAAAGGAAGTCTCTTCTTCCATTGGACATTCAATTTCATCCAGAGCATTGCAGCAGTCACTATACAGGAAAATATCGTCATTGGATTTGGTCTACTCTTTATTTACCCAGCTTGGTTGGTTTTAGGAATCATTGGAATTATTCTTGGTTTGATTTCGCTCAGAAAATGAATTAGTTAAATGTAACTTTTTTATAGACCGCAATATCGTAGGGATGCCAACTACCGCTTCCTAAAGTAAATACGCAGTCTACATTTTCAGGAATAGTCAAATCATACCACACAACAGAATGCTGTGTTGCATATAGATACATTTCGATGAGTTCGTCAGACTGTACACAGGATGAATCAACCACAATATATACTGGGTTTGCATTTGACATCTTAAGAATTTCTTGAATAGTTGTTTTTTTAAGATCAAGTGCAGTTCGTTCTGAATATCGCTCAATCAAAGTAGGGAAATTTGTGTAGATTACTGAGTTTGATGCTGTATTTTGTTGTAACCATTCTCCAGTTCTTTCAAAGGCTTCAATTTGGGGTTTGTACTGTTCATCAATGATAATATCTTTAGCCAATAAAAGAGAATTGACTGTTATTATCAATAAAACACCCAAAATAATAATTTGTTGAAATTGTTTGCTTGTCAGCCTGATTTGAAATACTACTATAGTTTTCTGATATACTCTTGATAATAGTTGTTCAAGTTCTGAGAGACCCCGTCCTGCAAAGAGCAAACAAATAGGTATGAGCACAGTAAGATATCTTGGTACGATAGAAGGCCAGACGTAAGACGGCCAGCTGTAAGAAAGCAGATAGAAAATTAAAAGAAGATGAAAAAATAGATATCTCCTCTTGATCGTGAGTATAAATCCAAAAGCAAACAAAAAAAAGCCAAGTGGTGTTAAACCAGCAGAGAGTTGTAACCAGAGCCTATAAAACCCGACAAATAATCCAATAGCAATCTGTGTTAATGAATGATAAGAGAATAAATAGTCAAGGGGACTAAGCATCATTGTAGGAATCTGTGTGCCGAATTCCCTAAGGAAGAAAAATGCCCCATGATAATAACTCTCTCGATTAAAAACACCAAAGGTGAGATAATCACGAATAAGCCATGGTAGAATAACAAAAATAGTCACAGAAATGGTGATACCTATCTTCTTAATCAAACCAAGTTGTCTTTGATCTACAAACAGAAGACAAAAATAAAAAACTTGGAATATTAATAGATACAGTCCTTCAGGTCTTACTAGATAGAATATTCCGGATAATAAGCCCATTATAAGAAAATTTGTGTATTTTCTCTCGTTTTTTGCCTTTATTGTAAAAAGAATAGCAAGAAGGAAAATAAAAGTAGAAAAACCCTCTCTGTAAACGCCTCCCAAATAAAAATCTGTGCCTACGATGAAGAAAGGATTTATAGCAAAGATTAACGCTGAAAATAACCCAGTTCTTTCATTCTTAAAATTCAGTTTCACAAGCGCATACAAAATAAATACTGAAAGACTTCCAAAAACTATCGACACAAGTTTTGCAGAAATATGATTAACACCAAAAACTAGAAAAAAGAGGGCTACAAAAAGGGGATAAATGGGTGCTCTTATTGCAGGAATGTCTCCAGAACCGATAGTATACCCCTTTCCTTCTAGTAAATGTCGTGCAGACCAGCAATAGTAAATACCGTCTGGATTAATAGCGAAAGTGAATTGCAAAAAGAAAATGCGTAATGCAAATGAAAATAAAGTTATGACGAGTGCTAGTAAATCATAAATGGAGAGTTTGATTGGAAGTTTTGTTAACATTTTCTGAATGGAAGTTATAGAGTTCTCCATCAAAGAATCATCCTTTTTCAGACAATATTCTAGAGTTTATTTACCGCTTTAAGGCCTGCCTGAAATGCTTGCATATTGAGATCTATAAAACGTTCTGGTACTGTATTCTTGATCTCTTCGATAACTGTCTCCGAGTTGATCGGAATTGATCCTTTAGCCATAGCAGCCCCTAATAGCACAATATTTGCCACTATAGACGCACCAAGTTCTTTTGCAATTGCAGTAGCATCAATAGAATAAACATTTTGACAGAAGTGCTTCATTTGTTGAACTATCAAATCTAGGGAGGGGTACTCTGTTTTTAGAATAGACAGCGAAAGAGGACGGATTTTGTAATTGTTAAAAATAATACAACCTGTGTTACGGACACCTTGAATATTTCTTAGTGTTTCTATAGGCTCCATTCCAACAAGAAGATCACCTGTACTATCGGGAAATGTAGGACTATAAACATGCGTACCCATTCGTAAATGCGTTGAAACGCTCCCTCCTCGTTGTGACATGCCATGCAGTTCACTTTGAACTACCCGTAATCCGGCAGACAATGCAGAACTTCCTAAAATATGTGCAATTGTTAAAACTCCTGTTCCGCCTACCCCAGCGATAAGAACGTTAAATTCCTCAGTCATTATTTTGCCTCCTCCTTGTAAATTGCACCGCAGGGACAAACATTGACACACACACCGCATCCATCACAAAGAACTTCTTCAATTTTCATCTGAGGGGTGGTAGTATCCCAAACAAACGCTACACAACTAAACTCATCAATGCATGTTCTACAACCTTCACATTTCTCAGGATCAACTCTTGAGGGGGTAATTTTAATGCCTTTTTTTCGTTTTATTCTATCTAATACCAATGCGCAAACATGTCGTGCAATAACTACAGTTGGACCATCTTGTTTTATCGCATCTTCGAAGATTTGGATCGTTTCTTCAAGTTTGTAGGGATCTGTTTTATAGATATTTTTTACACCGCAACCTCTTACAAGTTCGTCTATTTTAATTGCAGTTTCACGCATATCTCCAAGTTTACTTCCCGGACTTGGCTGATGACCTGTCATTGCTGTCGTTAGGTTATCTAAAACTATCAAAGTTAAGTTTGCGTTATTTTTAACTGCATTAATCAACGCAGGTACCCCTGCATGAAAGAATGTTGAATCTCCGATAACTGCAATTACTGGATCATTAATGACCTGTGCGGTTCCACAAGCTATACCAACTGACGCACCCATACATACCAGCCAATCCCCGAGATGGAAAGGTGGGGCTATGCCTAGAGCATAACAGCCAATATCGTTGCCAACAATAATCTCCTGACCTTTGGTTGCTTGCTTTATAGCATAGAAAGACGCTCGATGAGGACATCCTGCACACAACTGTGGTGGACGAGATACAAGCAGTTCTTTAGCTATCTCGAATTTCTCATTTGCGGCAGTATAGTCTATAGGAAGCGTTTTTCCTGAGATTTTGGCAAGTGCTAAAGCGATTTGTTTAGTGGATAGTTCAAATGCTTGAGGTAATAATTCCTGTTCTTTTCCAAAGATTGGCGTATTCAACGAGTTTACTTGAGCAATTGCACGGACATGAGTTTCCAACCAAGGATCCAGCTCTTCCACTACAAGAACCTTGTCAACGTTCTCTATAAATTCTGAAATCATTTTTTTTGGGAAAGGATAGGGCATTCCAAGTTTAAGAATAGATGCATTGATATCTAACCATCTTAATGCGTCAAGAGTATAAGAATAAGAAATCCCTGAAGTAATAACACCCAATTCTGAGTCTTTCATTAGAGATTGATTAAACTCAGAGTTCTCAGAGAGTTTTTGCGCTAATTCTAAATTCTCCAGTAATTTTAGATGGGCAGGGCGTGCATTAGAAGGAACCATAACTCTCGAAATGCGACGTTCAAAATAAGGTGTTTTTCGGTCTTGAATAGGACCAAAAACAACATTGCCATAAGTGTGAGCGATGCGAGTTGTTGTTCTTAAAAGGACAGGCTCTCTTATTTTTTCAGAAATTTCAAATGCAGTTCTTGTCATTTCAAGAGCGTCCTGAGATGACGAAGGTTCAAGCATTGGCAATCCAGCATGAACAGCATAGTGCCTGTTGTCCTGTTCATTTTGAGAACTCCAGCATGAGGGATCATCTGCAGTAACTACTACCAAGCCGCCATCAATACCAGTGTAAGCTAACGAAAATAGTGGATCAGCTGCTACATTCGCACCAACATGTTTCATAGAACAAATTGCACGAACTCCAGCAAAAGATGCACCTGCTGCGGCTTCGAGGGCTACTGCCTCATTTGTACTGTACTCGAAATAACCAGGCCATCTAAAACGACTAATCAAAGTAGCAAAAGTATCTCCTATCTCTGAGGCGGGGGTACCCGGATATGTAGATGCAAATGAAACGCCAGCCTCAATTGCTCCACGCACAATAGCCACATTTCCCATTAGAAGAGTTTGTCTACCTATTTGATCTTCTAGTATTTGCTTCAATACAATACCACCAAACAATACTTTTTTGATGAAAAGAAGCTAGTTATCTTAAAATCTCTATGAGCTATCAACAAATTAACTTATAAATTTTCATTCATTTCTCAGGAATAATTAGTTGTATATTTGGTATTTTCTAAAAGCTTCTGATCAAGAGATGGGTTTTATGGAAAAAAATGAATTAGAAATTCTTAAAGACCTCACAGAATCATTTGGACCTCCAGGTTTCGAAAGAGAAACGGCAAGCATTGTAAAAAAGTATGTGGAAGAATTTGCAGACGAAATCCTAACCGATAAGTTAGGCTCAGTAATGTTTAAAATCAAGGGAAGTGCTGAAAAACCAGTTATTATGATCCCAGGTCATATCGATGAGATTGGATT